>DUKK01000032.1 GCA_013329355.1 Candidatus Poseidoniaceae archaeon
CTGAATGAAGGAGGGAATTACCGCGGCATAACTGGAATTAGTATCCTGTCCGGGTCCATAAACATTGAAGAATCGCAAAATATGGACTTGAGGCTCTTTGGACATCAATGAGAGCAAATCCTTCTCATTCTGAAATTTGGATTTGGCATATGGTGAAAGGCAGCTACCGGCGGATTCCTCTACTAAGGGAACATCCTCGCAGTTACCATACACCGCAGCAGAAGATGCGAATACTACTTTTTTTATGTTATTTGAATTAGAATATCTGATTATGTTTAGAGTGCCGTTAAGGTTGACCTCATCATTCAATTCTGGGTTTGCTAAAGAAGCGGGAACAGAAGTTTGTGCTGCGAGATGAACAATGTGAGAGCACCCCTCACCTGCTTGTTCTATTGATGGCAAATCCCTAATGTCACCATTATAGTAGTGTGCACCTAATTGGATAAGCGATTGTGCTTTCTTATCGCTACTTGATACGGTGTCAATGACGCTGACTGCGAAATTATTAGCAAGCAAGTCCTTGACAAGATTACGACCAATGAAACCTGCACCACCGGTAACTAGAACCCGCAAATTTTCATCCCCTGTTATCAACTGCTATCTGATATGCCACGGAATAATTTTCAACTACTAATTCCCATGTCCTATTTTGAATTATCCAATCATATGCGTTGTTACCTAGACTTGAGATTAATTTTTCATCATTAATTAAACGCAGGATAGTGTCTACTAGAGAAGACAAATCTCCTGCTTGATATAGTAACCCGGTTTCATTGTCCGTAATAATTTCCTTCAGTGCATCTAGATTTGATACGACCACTGCTCTTTTCATAGCCATTGCCTCAAATGGTTTTAGCGGCGTTACCAATCTAGTTACCGCTGTGTCTGGCCTACTCACAACAAATATGTCAATCAGGTCGTAAAATTGTGGCACGAATTGGTGCGGAACAGGTCCCGTGATTATTGCACGATCGCCCAATTGTAATCTAGCACACAGATTTCGTAACTCCTCCTGACCTGCTACTCCGCTCAATACTAATAACCGCACATCAAAACCTTGCTGCGACAGTTCCGCCACAGCCTCAGCGGTCAAATCGACTCCTTCCATTTCCCGTAGGGACCCAATATAACCGATTACTCTGGTTGACGGTTCGATTCCAAGCGATGATACAACCTGATCAAAGGTTTCATGCTTTTTTAGACCATTATGATCAATGGTCTGTGCAGCATTAGTTACTACGGTGATTCTTGCTGCATCAACACCACGAGAAATGGCTTCATGTTTCAGGGTCTCACTAATACATACTACTGAGTCTGCTGCGCGCAACACTTTATTCTCAAATCTCTGGAACCGACGATATGCTGGCCCATTTGCTCTCCATCTACCATTAGCAACTGCTGTCTCTTCCCACATCCCGCGCATTTCATAGATAAAAGGAAGGCCTAGTTTTCGCGCAGCTTTGAGGGCGGGTAAGCCAACCCTGTAAGGTGTGTGGGCGTGAATTAGGTCAGCTTTCTCGTGCTTTGCAACCTCAATAATTCGCTGCATAAAATAGTTCATGAGGATTTTTTCCTCTACAACTTTCCAAGCCAACTTTGTGAAATATCCCGGCGCCCTAAACAACTTGCCAACAATATTTGATTTGCTATTACTATTGCTATTATGCTCTTGTTTTTGTTTACTTCTCTCTTTTATTGTTTGACGCCTAACCAACTTCAAGCCAAAAGAAAGCTTATTCTGCTTATGTAGTGGATGAACTGTTCTTAGATACTGAACGCCATTATGTGTGAAGTTATCGATCATCGTTTCACGCTGGGGATACCATGGAGAGGTTAAGCCAACAACATCTTGCGGCTGATTTTGAAGAATCATTTGAGTCCTAACTGCATACCCATTTACATCGGGGCTACTATTGGCAAGAACTTGCAATATCTTCATACTAACCCCTACCCTTGAATAATAATGAAAAGAGCCTAAAAGGGGCAGTAAGAAATTTACCCACCATAAGGGAATACGATTTTTCTATTGCGTCTAACCTATTTTTGCTAAGCTTCAAGGATATTAATTCGGTTTGCAATCTTTGCTCTTCAGCGATTACATTATGGTAATATGAAAGACCAAAATCAGTTGTTCTGTCACATCTTGAGAAGTAACTCAAGAGGTATTTATCCTCTTCTTTACTAAGAACGTCTAATGCTGCATGCTGAATCTTCGATATTTGTAAATTGGTAAGAATTACAGGTGAGATTATGCTAAAATTCCAGAATGTATACAGGGGCCGATTCAACAAAAACGCTAGTTCTCTTGCAATATTTGCCTCATCACTTCTTATTGTATCATCTAATATTATCGGTACATCATATCTAAACAGAGAAATATTTGCAAGGAGACCAGAGCGCCCGCTTTTTCCCGAAGGCCCGTCAACTAAAATTAACTGATAATCTTCAGGTAGACTTTTTGCCAGTATATCCGCATCATACCAACTAGTTGTTGATCCCTTGTAATCGATCTCTACCAGTGGACAGTGAATATATGTCGATTCTGCGCAATACCCAACCCAGTCTATATCGTCTTCTACTGAATAGACACTGTATTGTTGTGCAAGTAGGTTGGTCCCTTCGCCACTCCCTAATTCTAGAATTGTAGATTTGGGAGGAATCAGTTGATTTACAGCGGCTAATACTCCCAAATCAATTGGAAAATGAGACTTTACCACCGCAATCACCTAATTATTTTCTCGATTAAATCAGCAATTCTGTGTGCGGTGTTTCCATCCCATAAATCCGGAACTCGCCCCGATTTGCCACCAGTGTCAAGGATATTCATAGCTGCCTGAATTATCACTTTTGTGTCATTGCCAACAATAGTGTTAGTTCCCTCTGTAACTGTTACCGGGCGCTCAGTATTTTCACGCAAAGTAAGGCATGGAATACCTAAAGCAGTGCTTTCTTCTTGTAATCCTCCTGAATCCGTTAGAATTAATTTTGCTCCTGCCATTAGGGCAATAAAATCAAGATAGCCTGCAGGACCTGTCAACACGATATTTGGGATTCTTTTTATCCGTTCAGTCAGGCCAAATTCCTCCGCTCGATTCTTGGTTCTAGGGTGCAATGGGAAAACTATGGCAATTCGTTCGCCAATTTTCTCCAAAGCATCGAGTATTCGTATAAATGCAGATTTATCATCGACATTGCTGGGCCGGTGGAGGGTTAGTACTGCATACATCTGTCCAGAAATGCTCAACTCATGATGTATTTGTGACGATTTTGACTTATTGATGTTGTTGAGAAGGGAGTCAATCATTACATTACCGACACGCACAATTCGCTCTTCACTAACACCCTCATTCCTCAAATTATCGTCGCCATCAGGAGATGGGGTAAGTAGATAATCGGCGATAGCGTCAGTAACCAACCGGTTGATCTCTTCTGGCATATCCCGATCAAAAGAACGTAAGCCAGCCTCTACATGAGCACAAGGGATTCGTTCTTTTGCACATACCATGCTACAAGCAACTGTTGAATTAACATCCCCGACAACCACAACCATACTCGGTTCATGTTCTCTGCAGACCTTTTCAAACTCAACCATAACTTTAGCAGTCTGATAAGCATGACTACCGCTGCCAATTCCAAGGTATATGTCTGGCTGCGGCATAGCTAAATCTTCAAAAAAGACTTTTGACATATTATCATCATAATGTTGTCCGGTATGAAGCAGGATTTGGTTTATGTTGCGCTTTTTAAGTTCAGCGGATATTGGCGCAATTTTCATAAAATTTGGTCGCGCACCCACAACTAGTATTACTGGTCCTGTCATAGTTAATTCTCCTCTAGTTTATTGTATACATCTGTTACCCTTTGAGCAATCAAATCCCACGAATGATTCTCCACAACCCACTTACGGGCGTTTTTACCAATCTCTTCTCTTAGTTTCTCATCAATTATGACTGACTCTAACTTCTCTGCCAATTGTTCTGCATTATCTTTTTCAAAGACCAAACCTGTTTTGCCCTCCACAACAATTTCAGCAAGTGCCTTAACGCTCGAAGTAATCAAAACTTTGCCGGAAGCCATCGCTTCAAATGGTTTCAATGGTGAAACTAACTCACAAACTCTAAGACCTTTTCTCGGCAAAGGAGCTATGTCTATCAGTGAGTAATATTTGTTCACCTCATCGTGACTTACCCTACCTGTAAATGTAACTACATCCTCAAGTTGCAAGAATCTAGTGGCGTCCCTCAAAGCATGCATCATATCGCCGTCTCCGACTAATAGTAATCTGAAAATATCTCCAACTTTCTTATACAATAAAGAGCAAGCTTCGAGCAATATATCGAGTCCTTCATACTTGACAAACGAACCAATGTAACCAATCACTACTTTGCCCTTGAAATTCAATCGCTTTTCCAAGGTTTCATCTTTTTGCATTATCCTAAACTTCTCTGGATCAACTGCATTAGGCAATACAGTAATTTTTTGTGCGTCAATACCCTCTTCAATCAAGATTTCTTTCAATGCATAAGTAATGGTAAAGACGTGATCAGACATCTTTGCAGCCTCAATTTCAAGTTGCTCGGATAGATTGTAATGGTCTGAATTCTCGTATCCTAAACGCTTGGTTGATTGTGTCAAGTGCCAAAAGCCTCTAATCTCATAAATGGATTTTATGCCTAATTCTTTGGCCGCTTCAGCGCCTGCAATACCAACCACAAAGTTTGACGCAGAGTGAATAATTCTTGGTTTGAATTCAGTTGAATAACTTACCAGCGAGGATATTGAACGGCGCAGATACTTTTCCAAACTGTTGAAATTATAAATCTCTTGATAGTTAATCAACGACCTATCTTTGCGTTCTGTATGAGAGAAGTGGTAACTTACATCATCAACAGTCGCTGTTGATTTAATTCTATCCTCTCGAAAATCATTTCTGTCAAGTGGATAACCATATCTAAGAATTGTATTTACATCGATTTCTCGCTTTACAAGCGATGAGACAAGGCCGTGGGTCCTTATTGCATAACCTGATGTTGTGTGTGGCATACTTTGGCTTGCGTGATAGATTATCGAATTATGCTTAGAAGTAATTTTTCTGACTTTAGGTATCTTGACGTTCAGTCCTTTTTCTAAAATACGATTTGCTGATCTAAATTTCTTTTCTTGTTCATTGCGCCAGTTATCTTTTGGTACCTTACGCAAATATTCGAGTGGCTTGGAAAAGTTACCGCACTTACTGTGTGCTTGTATCAGTGTGCGTAAGGCTCTCTGATCGTTAATCCTGGTTTGGAATGACTCGCCAAATCTAATGGCTGATAGACTGTTAGACAAGGCAAGTGATCTCAGTATTCCTATGTATACATTCTTGACACTTGGAGAATATTCTTTCACTTGTAATATGTGATTAAGGATTATATTTGCTGTCTCTAACTGGTCTTCTGTAGATAGATTGAAACAACTTTCAGTAAACATATCTCTAGCCTGAGTAACTGATAAGACTCCCCGCTTAATAGCAATGAGAAATTCCTCAACAACATAGTCTATTTTTCGAGCACTATCGCTGGTAGGTAATAACTCAGGAGTAATCAGTAACGAAGAAGGAAACAATTCCTCTACTCGTTGTTCTTCATCTTCCTTTACAAAGTAAACAATACTCTTTTTATTGCCACTAGACAGGATCTTCAATAGTTTCCTGGGTAGCCAAGTCAGTATTCTTCCCACTCGATAACTAACGGAGTTTTGGGTTTCCTCTAACTCTTCAAGCGCTAATTTTTCCCTAGTTGAAAGTAAATTTATCCATCTTCTTTGACGCTCAAACTCGTCGCTTAGATATTCTACCTGCTTTTTAGAAAAGTGAATCTTATCTTCATCGTCTGGAAACATTATTTCGGGCACTTCTGAAATTTAATCACTTCCCAATAGATTCATAATATTCCAGTGCTGTGTCAATTGACCCATCTGTAATTATTTTTCCATCGTCAATCGCAAATACTCTATCGCACATACTTTTGATTATCGATTTTGAGTGAGAAACAATCACTACTGTTGCATCACCTTTGATTAATTGTTCAATTTTATTTCTTGATTTTTGCCTAAAGTCTGTATCTCCAACACTCATGACTTCATCGAGCAATAAAATATCTGGCTCAAGGTTTGAGACAATAGCGAACCCCAATCGTGCTCTCATACCAGCGGAATAGGTTCTAATTGGTTGGTCGATAAATTCTCTTACTCCTGAGAATTCAATTATCTCTTCCTCCATGTTCGAAATTTCCTTCTTCGAGTAACCATAGATGCTCCCCGTTAACAGGATGTTTTCTCGCCCGGTCAAATCATATTGGAAGCCTGTGCCAATACCTGCTAGCAGTGTAACTCTACCTCTAACCTTGACTGAGCCTTCATCAGGAGCGTATATCCCAGCGATTACCCTGAGAAGAGTGCTTTTACCGGAACCATTTGCCCCCATTAATCCGACAACTTCACCTTTTTTGACATCCAAGGAAATTTTTTCTAGCGCCCTAAACAATCTTGTCGATTCCTTCTTTACTCGGCCAGTTAGAATCTCTCTAAGGAGTCCTATGCCTTTGTTATTTAGCGGGTAATTTAGACTAACGTCAGAGATACTAATTGCAACCCCTTCGGTCATAAATTCTTCACCGCCTGCCGTTCTTTGCGCACGAAATATATACAACCCAACCAAAATATAGCAACTGTCGAACCCACAGTCAGGTATAGGTTCTCTACCGGTATACCCAATGGTTCCCCGGTGAATGCTGAACGAATCATAGTTATGTATGTCGCCATCGGATTGATCGCCAAATATACATCTGTATACTGGCTGGGAATCCGTCCGCTTGTAATCATTTTAAGAGGATAAAATACTGGTGTGAGATAGAAACTTATCCTGAGAAAAATTGTGACAATATGTTCAACGTCTCTTGCCTTTGTCTGCCAAATAGAGGTAAAAAAAGCCAAGCCCAAACCTAGCATAGAAGTGAGAGTAATGGTTACTGGTAGCCATAAAATCATGGTGGTCGGAACAAGTCGATAGTGGAGTAAAAGCGGCAAAATTACCAATAAACTTAGAGATAATTGAACAATTTGGTAACCCGACTTGGAGAATAAAAAGAGCTCTCGGGGGAAATATACTTTCTTTATCATTGCAGCATTCCTCTGTAGTGCAATAGTGCCTAATGAGAACGATTTAGCGAATAGCGACCAAAGTAATATTCCGAGTAAGATACTTAGTGGACGATAAGGATCGACATCATCCGACAAAATAGCGAATAAAATGTAAAATGTAACCGTCAGAGCAAGAGGTTCCAATACTGACCATCCATAACCGACGATAGAATTATGATATCTGATTTTTAAATCTCTACTTATTAGGTGCCTCAGAAGATGGTTGTAATTTCGCAAATTACGATAAATACGTATCGGAGAGAGAAGGAATGGTTTCTTTGATTCGACAGTCAAACTGGTCATCTATCACACCCCCCTCCATTAACAACCTGAAGGTACCACATTCTTGAATCAAACCGGTAAAATGTACGCTATGCCGGCTATTGTAAAACAAAGTATGGTATTTATTACCGCTATATTGAATGCTGAGGTATATTACCCCGTCCTAATGGGATGGGACTCAGACTTTGCCGAGCGAGCAGATGATGCTGACCTCTGTGTTGGAATTATTGGTCTAGGATATGTCGGGCTACCTACAGCAATAGGGTTTCATGACGCCGGTTTTACCGTTTGGGGCGTCGATGTTTCACAGCGCACGGTCGACATGGTTTTACAAGGCAAAAATCCGACAGGAGATCCTGATGTCAACGATATTGTTCCCCATCCGGGCGCAGAAAGATGGCACATAACCACTTCAGCAGCAGAGGCTGTGCCAAATTGTGACGTTATACTAGTTACGGTTCCAACGCCGATTACCCATGACTTGAAACCCGACCTTTCTTATGTCGAGGCAGCAGGTCGAGATGTTTTCAAAAACCTCAGTAAAGGGAAACGGACAATCGTTGTGTTAGAATCGACAGTTTATCCAGGAGTAACCGCTCAGACTTGGTTACCATTAATTGAAGAACTAGGGTTAGTAATTGGTGAAGATGTAGAGATTGCTTACTGTCCTGAGCGATTTAATCCCGGCGATGCAGCCCACGGAGTCCGCCAAGTTGCTAGGGTTATCGGTTGCTCAAATCCTGAAATAGGAGAAATCTTGGTAGCACCATATACCAAACTGACCAGCGAGGATGTACGTTATGTTGGCAAATTAGAAGTTGCAGAAGCGGCCAAGGTGATTGAAAATGTGCAGAGAGACATCAATATTGCCTTAGTGAACGAACTTGCAAGAATCTTCCCGGCATTAGATGTAGATGTCGAAGATGTATTGTCTGCTGCGGCAACCAAATGGAACTTCCATCGCTATACGCCTGGAGTTGGCGTAGGTGGGCACTGTATTCCGGTTGACCCATATTACATGATTCAGCGAGCTGCTGATGTTGGCGTGCCTGCTGGCTTGATTACTGCTGCAAGGGCAGTAAATCGGTCAATGCCGAGCCACGTTGCCGGCGTCCTCAGTGACCTAATGTGGAATGCTGAGGTTCCTGCTGGTGATGCAAGAGTTCTGCTACTTGGGTGGTCTTACAAGGCAGAGGTTGGCGATCCGCGCGAAACTCCTGCTGAACCGCTTGCAGAGACATTAATGTCCAAAGGTATCAAAGTTGGAACTTGGGACCCACACATCGAATTCGGTGATTATCCCGAGGGTGTTGAGGTAATATCCGAAATCAATGATGCTGAAGGGTATGATATTGCTGTCTTAGTTACCGCTCACAAGGCTTGTGTAGAGTTAGATTGGGAGAGTTTACTCGAACAAATGAGGACGCCATTACTTTATGACGGGAGGAGAGTACTTGACTTGGGTTCTCTCGAGCAAAAGGGCTGGCGCACTTATGCTGTGGGAAAGCCGGTGTGATTACTGACGTCCAGCATCAAACATTTCCCTGAGGCTACCGTCTTGTAGCATCTCCATCGCAATGTCTGAACCACCAATTAATTCACCGTGGACGAATACTTGTGGCATAGTTGGGAAATCAGACCATGCACAGACAGCAGGAATCGCTCTAGGATCGGTCAAAATATTGACTGCTGCGAATGGTTCACCAAGTTGTTGTAAAACTTGGGCTGCGCGGTTAGAAAAACCACACTGGGCCTGATTTGGTGTCCCTTTCATGAATAACACCAAATCGTGTTCATTAACTATTGCTTGCAATTCTTCTTCCGTCCATTCCATTTCTATTTCTCCTTATTTTTCATAATTCGCTTGATGTGAACGCCCTGACCACCGCCATGCGGGTCAAACGCAGTATCACCGGCAGTCTCGGCTTGCTTTGGCGTCATACACTTCAGATCTAAGGCGTGAATCGGATGTGGGATGTGTTGTTTCATGACAGCCAATACCTGCTTCTGACGTTGTAAAGGCCTGACTCCTTCGAAGTCTTCGGTAATTACTCGCACATGAAAATGATCGCCAGAACCATGCAGGTCGACAACCTCGACAACTGCATTGGGGACCGCTTTGAGAACTTCTGCTTCTATCCAACTTGCATCGACCACCCTCGCACCTCGATAGTGCCTCACAAAAGCATCATTTGAACATGTGGTATGGAGGATGATTCAAATGAACAGTGTAGAGGCGTAAATATGGCCGAGCCAGTGACTGTGAAAACCGGTCGCGAGTTGAACATGGGCAGAGACTCGAGTTGGCTTATCGGCGCTGATGTTGTTGCCGTGTTCATCGCTCTAATCGGACAGATTGTTTTAACTCGGGCATTGATAACTGAAGATTATGGTGTATTCATTATCGCTCTTGACGTTTTTGCTACTACTTTCTTGATTATCGACTTAGGATTACCAACTATTTTAACGCGAGACGGAGCAAATTCCGTCAATAAAATCTGGCAGGCAATATGGCGTGTCTATCGCTTACAAGCAATCTGTATGATACCATTCGTCGCCTTCGCAATAATCGGAGTCGTCATATTTGTCGACGGTTGGCAAGACTTTCTACCACTGACTGCGATATGCATGCTCGTCGCTTTAGCGCACATCTTTTCTTACGCCCCAAGATCTGGACTGCGAGCAGCAGGTTTTGCTAAAATTGAGGCGTGGACCAAAGTCATCGAGAGATTAGTCTCTATGCTCGGTTACCTGACATTGTATTTTCTTGGCAGCACAGTGGTTGAATTCTATGCGTTAGCATTCTTAATTGGGGCAATTACTGGATTATTTTCTGGCCTAATCTTCGCTCGCATCATTTTACGCTCTGATACCACTGATGATGATTGGATAAGTCTAGGCGACTGTTGGATTGACAATAAATCATTAATTTTAGAATCCCTACCGTTTGCTATCACTTTGGGAATACTACCCTATGTGATTCGAATTGAGAAGTTCATCGTCGCAGGTTCAATCGGTGTTGAGGCCGCGGCATTATTCCATGTCG
>DUKK01000135.1 GCA_013329355.1 Candidatus Poseidoniaceae archaeon
GGGTTTGGTGCATTATGCTGTGGCGGATTTATCACCATCTTCGGGTTAGTATTGGGCTTACTAGTCAACAACGAACAGAAAACAGTGATTATCCAAAATACTGGTATGCCGATGTCTCAGCCCAATCAAACTATGATGACACAACCAACAATGGAGAAATCATATGCAGATATCCCCGTTCAACCGCAAACCAAAGTCGAGCAACCTACAGCAGAAAATATCTGGGACCAAGAGCAGCCTAAGAACCCATTCTGATTACTCAATAGTCCGATTACGGAGTTGGACTCCAAGATAGAAACCACAACAATTGACTATCACATCTGAGATTTTGTTGTCCCATGACTCTTCAGCGAACTCATACGGCAGGATTAATTCGAGCAATTCCCAACCTATCGATAATAGCAAGAATAGTTGCCAACTAATTACTAGGAATCGCCCCACAGCAAACCACTGTACAAAATGCCCGACTGACCAAAGGTTAAGCAATGCCAAAGCACAGCACCTACTCTCGCAAAATTAGTTGGAGATCTGATTTAACACCTTCAAGATCCCAATTATCCTCGGTCCAGCGCACTTTCTGCAGGCCGTCTTTACCGATAATTACGATGCCATTGGTATGTTCGACATCATAGTAAACGGTGTGACCACGACCTTCAATTGAGGTGCTATTCTCACTTTCTGTCAATACTACAGTGACGCCAAAATCCGACCATATCTGTTCCATTTTTGAGAAATCTCCATCAATAAATTCTACTGTTGTTAGATGCGTCCATGAGACATTGAAGTAATTCATGTAATCAAGCAAATCTTCTGGTCCATCGCGCCAAGGGTCCACGGTGATCGACAAAATGGTCAAATTATCTTCCTGGGCAGGAAAAAATGATTGCTCAATTAATTTAAGATCACTAGTGATAGTTGGACAAGCATTGTGGCAATTTGTTAGAAAGAAGTTAACGATTACAACCCGACCCTCTAGTGAAGAAGAATTAAACGAATTATTTCCTGAGTCAATTAATTCAAATTCAGTAAATCCCTGATCGCTGTAAATAGATTCTCCGGCATAGTTGTCACTATCTGATGAAAGGCAACCCGCAACTACAAGATTTAGTAACATCAGCCATGATATGACTCGATGTCTCATTCGCAAGCCTCAGTTTTTGCGACTTCTAAGCAGGCCGGAGGCTAACAGAGCCAACAACATTAGGCCGTATGAGATAATCCAATATTCAACATTTGATTGCTCTTGTTTAAAGGTATCAGTGACTGGATTAAATTCATACAAAGTCATAGATTGGAAGCCTCCGCCACCACCGCCACCGCCAGAATTGGCATTACTCATGTCAGCAATTCCGTGGTAGCACAGCAAGAAATAAGGAAAACCAATCATTGATACAGTGTCCCCATCTGTATTTACAACGGTTTTCGAGGAACCGCTTAGCGGTGTTGAAACATAATAGTACGTGCCTTGAGGGAACTCAGGCGTGGCGCCAAAGCGGCCATTACACTGGTCTAAATCACCCATGTTAGAAACGTAATTCCAGTCATCGATGCCGTTGTAGCCTTGTTCGCCACCTTCTGAAGTTCTTTCGACCTCATAGGATGAGCGAAGCGGAATTACCTGACCATTGTCATCCCAACCATACATCCCGTATATCGGGTAACCGTCAAACGCCCAACCGATGATTGGTGAATGTGTAGTCGAATCTAAATCGGTGTAATCATAGTTCACTATCGTCTCACCATTGGGGTCATTCCAGAATTGACACATTGCGTCATAATGGTAATGCACTCCTCCAGGTCCATTGTGAGCGCCGCAGTAACCCAAGTCTATGGGCTGTCGGTCTTCGTTGAAGTAGAGATACTCAAGGGCTACTGCGTCGCCGCCTGGCCCCTCCTCAGGCCCAAAAATTGGTACCCCATTGACTGCAACTGCAACCGCACCTCGGTCAGGTGCGCACTCATATGCGCCATTGGCTGCGGGACAATTCGCAGAGTTATGTCCGCCTGCGGTGTCCGCTACGGGTTCAAGCGGAATTGTCCAATCCATGTTTTGCTCATCGGCGTTTGCAGCAAATGCTGAAAGCCAATGATGGTTAGGTATAGCATTAGAATTAACCAGCATATCGTCAGTGGTTAATGTAACGGAGACATCACACTGGAACCATGGTCCAGAGCCGCCACCGCCACCAGATTGGCCGGCACCTCGGTTATTGGCATTGTATGAGTTACCTTCGCCATTCAAATCTCTAACCCACGGCCCTTGGCCGTCTTGACACAACCACGAGTCTTCTTTGTCAAATGTCTGTAATCCATCAACGATAAAGTCGAGAATCGTATCGAAAGTCGGGTCGCTCTGATATGGCAGGCAATGATCTGCTGTGCTACTGTGAACATCCAAGGAATTAGCAAACTTTGCTGCGAGAGCTGGAGCCATACTTCCGAATTGGTCATTTTCACCAGAGAAAACCATCGCTGGAATATCAAACGGTTCTACGACTTCGATCGTATCGATCAATCCCTCATGGGTTGTTGGTAAGTAACCGTTGTACATGAGAGCCATATCGAATGTCTTGTCTGTGTTGGCAAGGTATACAGGAATCATTGCTGCCCCCTGAGAGTAGCCCATGATCGCATAAAATGGCCCATCGTTCTCAACAACTTGGTCTAAGTATTCGATAGAAAGGTCTGCCCAATCTGGGTCAGTAGTCGGCTCACCTTTGCCCCCTGGAGGATCTCTAATCCATACATTGTTACTTTCTGGAGTGCTTGCGAAGACGAAATCAAAGGTTGGCAGGGCATTCATCAAATCCTGAGTCCCTTGCATACTCATCAATGAATTAGCAGTTTGACCACCACCATGAAGAGCGAGAATCTTAGGTCTAGTAGGCGGTTGCTCTTTTTGTGAGTCTGCGCAACCGACGTTGTCTACTGTTTCTCCTAGCGGCGTGCCTGGACATTGATCTAGATTATTTGCTACACCATCATTGTCGCTGTCAAGTTGGGATTGTGAACAACCGTCTGGATTTACTGCTTCTCCCGTCGGAGTATTAGGACACGCATCCAGATTGTTGGTTACGCCATCTCCGTCGCTGTCTTTCTGCGAAGCAGCACAACCCACACTGTCAACTGAATCACCGCTGGCGGTATTTGGACAAAGGTCTCGGTCATTATTTATTCCATCCTCGTCATCATCGGTCTGTGAATCTGAGCATCCAGTCTGATAGACTGGTTCGCCCGCTGGAGTATCAGGGCATAGGTCCACATCATCTAGGATGCCGTCTAAATCAGAATCATCCACTGGGTCCGGAGGTAATGGAAGGTCAACGATTGTTGAATTTATTGAAGTGGAGAAAAATCCACAAGTTGCAATTATTTGCCCCTTGTTGTTTACTAGACTGGTATTGAACTGCATCATAAACTCACCAGTTTCGGGGTTTACTTGTGCATAAATATCAAGCAGAGGTGATTGATACAATGGCTTGTAAACGATCGTGCAAGTTTCAGGATATTCGTGAATTGCTACCCCAATCAGAGTGCCCTCTGGTGCGTCTGTGCTTAGTGGAATCTCCCATAGGAAGGTGACCTTGACATCAGCTTCATCAGGCTCTGATACTGTCAACTCACTAAACACACTCTCACTCTGTAGACCTGCCTCATCGGTAACAGTAACCATCACCATCCATGACCCAACTTCGTTGGTCGGCAACTCAGCATTCCATTTACCATCTGCATCTACGGCAGTATTTTGCAGAGTTAGAAATTCGCCGTTAGTTACTGGATTTATCAATTTAACAACAACGCTGGTGGTGGTTGGAGATTCGTCAAACACATAACCGCTGATGATTGTATTTTTACCGTCCCAAGTACGGATTACGTCAGGGACAAAAGCCACTGGTTGTTGATTGGTTGGCACTGGCTCTTCGATAATTTGTTCTGGAATTTGAATTTCTTCATCGGTAGATTGATCTGTATTATCTACGATAATTAGTAACCCACTTCCGACCAGCAGCATGACCAAAAAACCAGACAGTAAAGCAACTTTTGTGTCCATAATTCTTAGACTATGCAGTGTCTTATAATTTATTGGTGTCAATGATTATCTAGGTTTCAACAATAAATGGTAACAACTCAGTATATTCTTGCGTTGCTAGAATGCCAATCAGAAAACCAAGCGGTGCAACCATCATGCCCAGTATGAGTATCGGGGTGGAAACATAGATCGGCCGGTCACAGGCAACCATTCTCATCCAAATATAACGTCCGGCGAGGATGTCAAACGCTAGAAAATGTAACCAGCCTAAGATTACCACTTTGTCGTCGGAAAAAAACTCGATAACCAAATCCGGCGTTGGCATTTCACTTCCCAGTGCTAATAGGATATTCGGTATTTCTGGTATTGCAACAATGGCATAGGGTATGCAGAGGGGTAAGACCGTTAAACGAATATTGCCTACAAATTTCTTAGTAAAATCGTGCTTAGGAGCGAACCACATTAGCACCCAGATTGGTCCAATATATAGCGAAGATAGCCAAAACATCATAATTTCAATTTGCATAATTATTCCTCCTCCAAGTATTTCTCTGCGTCCATTGCTAGGAACTTCGTGTAAAATGCTGGGAGTAATATCAGACTGGACAACAGAGCAAGTGTGATAGCTACTACAAATGCTTGTCCAAACAGTCGTAGGGGGAGTAGAGCAGATAAATTCAGCACAGCAAAGCCGCCGGCTGTTGTCAATGCTGCACCAAACATCGCCCTTCCGGTTGTTGCCGACGCCTTCTCAACCCATTCCTGTTGGTTACCACTTGGATTGTGCTGTACCTCCTCTTCTAACCGGG
>DUKK01000177.1 GCA_013329355.1 Candidatus Poseidoniaceae archaeon
AAGGGCAAAAATACCCTGTTTGATGGCTGTGACTGCAACAAATTGTCCAGCAGGATCGAACACTCTGCCACCCGAGGCGGTCATTTGGGGTCTGCCTGACATTCGGATAAGCCAACTGCCGGGGAGAGAAACAATCATTCTGGTTATCAGACGGGTCAAAGCATTCAGCATTGATATATCTGCTATTATGGCGGATTAAATACAATTCTGACCAGTTTACAATACTCTTAGTTCAGGTTGCATTATATTACAATAGCCACTGATTCACGATGATGTAAGATCATCTAGCACTGCATTGACATCATTAGCCTTGGTAACGCCACTAGCCAACAAGACTCCCTCAGCACCGAGTTGAATAGCCATTTTTACATCGGCGCCATTTTTGACACCTGCACCACAAAGAACCCGCACATCGGGATTAGTCGACTTGACTGCTGCCACAGTGTCAGAGACAATTGCTGGGTCAGCTGTAGTTACCGAGATGTCACCGCCGATTAACTCTGGAGGCTCGACTGCAATGAACGTTGGACCTAATTTGGCCAACGCAATAGCTTCATCAACATCCGCTGCACAAGCACAAATTGGGAATCCCTCCGGCAACATTGCCATCAATTTCTCAACGTGTTCTATGCTAACTTTGTGTTCAGCATGGTTAATTATGCTGCCAACTGCACCACGGTGACGCGCCAAGTCAGGCTCTAGCCAACCGGTGTGACTACCTTTGCCTACGGGGTCAAGGTGCTGAGACCAAACCTCAACACTAGAAACTGAATTACTGATTGTTGACAGATCGAAAGCAGAGGCTACAGCAATCATGCGAAAATCTCTGTCTGTGAATTTGTCCATTGCTTTTGCTAAGGTTAACGCTGAGTCACCCATGGCGGTTTCATAAGTTTTGAAATTGACGACAATCAGTGGTTTGTCCATGGATTTGGCAGGACAATTTGGTTTTTGATATCTTCCTCGATTGTGGTTTATTTTTACTCAATTGGCCAGGTGTTACCAATTATGTTGGTTCCATTTGGGATAACCGAGTGATTGGCAACAATCGCATTTTCAATCACACAATTATTACCAATTCGACAGTTTTGACCAATTAAGGAATCACTGATTATACAGTTGGCGCCAATTATTGAATCTGTTAGGATTGTTGATTTTACAATAGTCGAGGTTTCGACATTACACCCAACATCAACCATTGACTCGGTTACGTTTGTCTTATCCGTGATTTGCGCAGCACTGCCAAACCAAGAGTTCTGATATCTCACTCCCTTAGTGAATCTCGATTCTGAAATACATTTACTCACCGCTTGATTCCAGGAATCTTTGGTCCCTGCATCGATAAAATAACCGTGGAACTGCATGCCATTTAGTAACCGGCTTTCAGCGAGCTTGGGAAAAACTGCTCGCTCAAGCGAATGTTTACCCTGTGGCATATGTTCAAAGATTTCTTCTTCAAAGATATAAGACCCAGCGTTAATTAATTTTGAAAATACTTCAGTTGGGATGGGTTTTTCCTTAAATTTAGTCACCTTGTTATTATCATCGATTCCGACGATACCAAAACGTGTCGGATCTGCGACTTCCCAAAGACCCAGACTACCAATCCCACCGTTATTTTTGTGTAAATTTAGCAATTCGCTTATATCAAGCGATGAAATTATGTCGCCATTAAAACAAGCAAAAGTACCGGTTACATAATCCCGGCAATTACCCAATGCTCCACCAGTTCCGAGTGGTTCAGTTTCATTTACTATTGTAATATCAAAATCACAGTTTATTGAGTCAAAGTGTGATTTTATCATATCTACTTTGTAGCCACCAGCAACTATTACTTCATCAACTAACTTTGATGGCATTGAGTAAATCACTTGTTCCAGCAGGGTTCTATCAAGCATTGGTAGCAGTGGTTTTGGCATAGAATTGGTCCATGGCTTGAGCCTTGATCCAATACCACCAGCCAACACCACCACTTGCATTGGCGGTGGGTCAACGACAGGGTCTTTGAATCAATCCGTTGATTTGTTAGTGTTTGATTCGTTACTTACACTACATTCAGGAACAGAATAATCAATACCGCAGCTGCGACAAACTTGGTTATTATCCCAGTCACACTGTCGCTTACATCCCATGAATCAAACCTTCCACTTTACCGAACAACCGATTGATTCAGTCATTTTGACAGTTATTGCAGCTCCGTTAATCATCGCATCTATTGCGTCTTTAAGTTCAGTAGATGTTACTTCAGATGGGTCTTTAGGAGAGTCGTCCATTCGACCTCGATAAATCAAATCTCTATCGCTGTCGAATAGGAAAAATTCCGGAGTCCTTTTCGCGCCGTAGGCCTTTGCGATTGATTGCGATTCGTCAAACAGATATGGATATGGCATACCCTTTTCGGCTCGCTTAACCATGTGCTCAAAAGAGTCGTTGGCATAGACCGAAGCATCGTTTGAGTTAATCCCAACAAAGCCGATTTCATTGGCCGCGCAGAACTCGGCAATGTGGTTCATGCGGTCGATGCTGGCGATGACGTACGGACAGTGATTACATTCGAACACCACAACTAGCCCGTTTGCCTCAGCTGATTGTTCTAAGTTTACCGACTTACCGCCGTTTTGTTCGTTAGCGTTTGGCAAATCAAAGTTTATCGCAGAATCTCCAAGTTCAAGTGACATAGTGGAACATAATGACTGATTGATTAAAGATTCTTGTATTCTACATCGGCCCAAGATTTAGGCCAAGAAACAATACTGCACTAGAAAAAATAACAATCAACACATTATCGTCGATTGGCCCAAATTCATATCTCTCGACAATTGATGCCACCAAACCAGATAGCAAGCCCCATATTGGGATTGCCGGTTCGGCCAATGTTCCAATAAAATAGCCGAGCGGAACGCACAATGCAGCCATGCCCACATTGCCCCAAGCACTCTTGGTTCGTCGCTTGAACATCTTGTTACGAATAATTCCTGTGACACCGTCACCGAACGCCATAAACAATGACGGCAACACTGCCAGCCATGGCTCGTTACTATACTCCCAGATGACGTAAACTGATATTCCCAACATCAGAGCAAATGTTGCATCGTTCATATTCTGCTCAGTCTGCATCCACCACAGTCTGCGATCTAAGATATGAGTCGATGCAAGTGCAATACTGCCCAAAACACCACCCAGTAATACCCAAACAGGGCTATCAAAAACCATTGGTGCCGCGATTATTGGCACGCCGCCGGCAAGCATGTGCGCTACCTTTCTGTTGTAGTAAACTGCTACCATGTGCTCAGACCCTCGATTAACCAAGTAATCATAGAATGGTTTGATGGCAAAGACAACAACAACCGCCCAGACTCCTAGGACTGCAAACCAAACAAAGCCGCTAGCCATGTCTAAACGACTGTTCCTCGGTGTTTAGAGGTTTAGTATGAATCAAAGTATTCAAGGACGGCCTTTCATTCGAAGGTTTAGGAGAAGACCATGAATATCCATGAATATCAAGGGAAACAACTACTCAGAGCAAATGGGGTTCCTGTTCTGGCCGGAGTGCACTGCACAACTGTTGATGAAGCACTAGCGGCATATGACAAATTGGGCTCCAAAGTAGTCGCAGTAAAATCTCAAATTCACGCCGGCGGGCGTGGTAAGGGGAAGCTATACGACCCAAAAAGTGGGGACCTAGTCATGGAAGGAGGAGTAAAAATTGCTTTTGATCGGAGTGAGGTAAAAGATTACGCTGAGGGGATTCTAGGAAACATATTGGTTACTATCCAAACTGGTGATGCGGGAAAACTAGTGCGGAATTTATACATCGAATCTGGCTGCGAGATTGCCCACGAATACTATCTAGCTCTCTTGGTCGATAGGGAAAATAAAGCAGTCATGATAATGGCATCAACAGAAGGTGGTATGGACATCGAAGATGTTGCGCACAATACACCAGAATTGATTCATAAAATTTCTATAGATCCAAATGCAGGTCTTATGGGTTTTCAAAATAGAGACTTGGGTTTAGCGCTTGGAATACATGGCAAAGCCCTAAAATCATTTATGAAAATGTTGGATAAAATGTATACCATGTTTGTGACCAATGATTGTTCTATGGTCGAAATAAACCCGCTTGTCAAAACTGTCGATGACGATATCATTGCCCTTGATGCCAAAGTTTCGTTTGATGAAAATGCAGAATTTAGGCATCGTGACTGGGATGAGATGCGTGATTTGAGTGAGGAAGAGGAAGTTGAAATCAGAGCTAAGGAAGCCGGATTGTCTTACGTCAAACTTGATGGCAACATTGGCTGTTTAGTCAACGGTGCAGGGCTAGCAATGGCCACAATGGATGTCATCAAACTGTATGGCGGTGAACCAGCCAATTTCCTAGATGTTGGCGGTGGTGCTAACGAAGAGCAGGTGAAAACTGCGTTTTCAATAATCCTAGAGGATCCTAATGTCAAAGGAATATTAGTCAATATTTTCGGCGGAATAATG
>DUKK01000180.1 GCA_013329355.1 Candidatus Poseidoniaceae archaeon
GGGTGAATTAGAAGCAGTGCTTGCAGCACATGCAACCTCAAAGCGTAAATTGATTATCACAGACGGCGTATTTTCTATGGATGGCGATATCGCGCCACTCGATGAAATTAACCAGTTAGCCAAGGAATACGGCGCCATGGTCTATGTCGATGACTGTCACGGTGAAGGAGTATTGGGTGACACAGGCGCAGGAATTGTTGACCATTTTGGGTTACAGGGTAGTATCGATTTTGAAACCGGATCATTCTCCAAGGCACTAGGTGTACAAGGTGGTATTCTAGCCGGAACTGAAATGACTCGCAACCACGCGTTAAACCATTCTAGGTCTTGGCTGTTATCAGGCTCGCAACCGCCGGGTGTTGCAGCCGCACAAAAAGCGGCTGTTGAAGTGTTAATGGATGAACCTGAACACCACCAAAAGTTGTGGGAAAATACTCATTATTTCAGGTCTGAATTACAGTCAATGGGTTTTGATACAGGGGTTTCAACAACACCAATTATACCAGTTATGTGTGGTGAATCAAGTGTTGCTAAGCAATTTACCACTGAACTTTCGAATGAAGGCGTGATGGCCGGGGCAATAGTCTTTCCAATGGTTGCGCGAGATAAAGCTAGGATTCGAACCCAAATGTCTGCTGGTCTAAGTCGTGCGGATTTAGATGAAGTATTGCGTATTTTCGAGCGCGTCGGACCGAAATTGGGGCTAATCTAATTATTCCTCAGAGCTCTCAAAGTCATCGATAACCGATTCGATTTCTGTGTCCATTTTACTTGTGAAATCGGACTTTGCACTGTCATGTATATGTTCAATGCCCTCAAATGGATTTTTCCCATCATCAAGCATGCACAATAACCGCCAACGAGGTGCCCATGATAAATGAACATACAATGGACCGGGGAGCATTATTAAAGTCCAGGACACAAACGGGTAAATCGACAGTATATCGGTTCTATCGATTGATAATAATGCTAGGCCAATGAACGGCATCGGATAAAGCAGTGAACGTGCTGGTGCTACCGGGAATCTACCGGAAATCGCAGTGATTAGGCTTGAACAGATTCCTAAAAAGAAACATGCAGCAACCAACAGCGCACAGTGTAACACCCAGTCCGCCAACCAGCCGTCGTTATCCTCAATGCCGAATCTGTATGGCAACAATAGCGCTAACGCAATCAGTAAGCCATAGAATGCACCAATGTTTGATGGATGTGACAGCCATAATGGCAACTTTGCGAACTGCCTGGATAGCGATGCTCCGAGTAAGGTTTCCTGATGATGATCTGGCAAATCGCCAATCATAGATGTCCAGTGATTGGATTTTGACACATAATAAGGGTTCTAGGTAGGGTTATTGAATTAACAGGGTGTTTTAGGCGGTAACAATCACTCTTTGCTAATTAGTTTAGCAAGCGGCCCTTCGACTGAGATTTCTTCATCATCAAGCCAATCCCGTTCTAACAGACCATAATCCATAGTTTCTCGTTCCCTTGCACCCTCGATGGGGTCGTAGTCTTGATTGACACCATCTCTTAGGCTTAATGCCTGATTAATGATGATCACTTGCTTCATTATTCGTGTTTTGTTATTTGATGCAGTGAAGTGTCCAATCAACCTGTAGTCATCATGATCCTCGACGAGATTGAAACCCCCAATCATTTCATCTTTAACCAAACGAACTCTATGCGGCCCTAATTCTAACCAATTTTGCTTGGAAAATCGAACGTGAACAGTTGCCTTTCCTAACGGTTCCTCGGCAAAAAAGGGATGATTCATGTTTACTGCGAGTGGTGTTTTAACAACACTCATAATATCAGGGCCGAAGAAATAAGCTATGGCTGTACTAACAGCGAAAATAAGTGGTATTAACATAAAATTCAGTTCCCCCAACACCACAGCTAAAATTCCAACCACGCCAATTAGGGTTGATAGACCAATTACCACCTGCAACTGTCGTTTGTAAGGCTGGCACAATTCTAATTCACTAAACCCAATCAAACCTTTTGGTGGTGCCATATTAATTCTCATTTGTCATCTTGAATTAAGCCTTTGTAATGCTTATTGGCGATAAGCAATAATTTCCAAAATAGCCGTTTTGTCACCTCATTCTTCCGCATCTTTCAAGAACACTTAGACAAGGCTAACTATCAAGGGGTGAGAAAAATGGTAGAATTGCCACAAGGCGTCGTGGTTGAAGTCCGTCGTGGTGGACATGATGCGCTAGCAAAGTTGTCGGCTGATATGGTTCGTTTGGGTATCTCAGGATATATCAGAATTGAACGTCGTCCAAAGGAACTCATGCCTCGCGTCAGTCAAGTGGTAATTCAAGATACTCAGCCCAAAGTGGCAATTCATGAGGCAGATGCAGTATTGGGTGGACTTGAAGCCCTGCTGGAGATAGAGCGTGATTCTACCGCCCTTGACGCTCTAATTTCACTTATTGAGTTGCCCGATGATGATGTAATTCGTATCGTCAATCTTTATCCAGATTTTACTCTGGTAACAGACGAACAGCAAGGTGAGCGTGGTAGTTCAGACTGGTGGAATTACGTCCAACTAACCTCACGTAGTTGGCGACGAGAGGCACGACTACCAGAACAAGAGGTAGTTGTTGAGGCACCGGAGTACATTCGTCAACTGACCAAGGCAAAGCTACAGAAGTTCGACTCGGGTGAGCAATACCTGAACTATGGCGATACGCTACTAAGTGACAGTGCGGGTCCAAATCTGACTTTCACTTTGGCCGGTTTGCTCGCCCTACAAGGCCGACCATTGCTGGTGTTGTCACGCAGTGAGGCTGTAAAACTCGCTGAAAATTACAGTATACCTGAATCGTCCTGTTGGCGTTTTAGCGGCGTTGGGCAAAGTAATCATATCGCCCCCAATGCTGCGGAAATCAGTGAGAAAATAACGCACTTTTTGTGGGCCAATAAACAAGCAGTGGTCATGTTTTCCGATCTTGAATATCTTTTATCCTCAATTGAATTTGGATCTATAATGCGAATGTTTCGCGCAATAATTGACGATATTCGCTCCGCAGACCATCTACTATTGGTTCATTGCAATTTAGAAGTAATGAACCTTCGACAAAGACATCTTTTCCAACGAGAGTTTGACCACCTGAATTCCGCTTATTTAGAGAGTTTGGTCATGGACCCTGAATCTTTGATTGATCACCCAATATGTATGGAATTGACTGATGAAGAACTAACTTGGATACAGCAACAAATAAGTTTCTTGGATTTGGATGGTAGCGAAGGCATGAGTGGTAATCAAGTTATTTCGGGTGGCGCAAGTAGTCTCATAGATGATGATATTCAAGATGCAAAGGAACAACTCGACCAGTTAATTGATGAGTGGCAGGACATTGACAAACCACATCAGGAAGTTATTGCGATAGTCAACAAATCAAGTGATGAAGTTGATATCGTTGAAAATTTAGTTGATAAAGCATTTTCTGCTATTACTGCTAGTGATATGAAACCGCTTGAGAAGGTTCATGATGACACGATATCAGAGCCAAGTGTTGAGTTATCCACTACCATCTCTACGCCAAAGCCTAAAGTCAAGGGCCCAAGACCAGCCATCAAAATTAAGCGAGCAAAAAGAGGACGGCAAAATCGTGTGAATTCTTTTCATCAGACTAGCCAACCAAAAGTTGCTGTAGACAATAGAGTAGAACTACCAGAATTAACCGAAGTTACCGGTATCAAAACCTCTAGCCAAGTATTTGATCGTAAGTTGGATCAGAGAGCAGAAATGATGAATGACGCATTGAATAATATGCTCTCTGGTCCTGAGCGGCAGCAGTCTCGGAAAGTATACCAGTCGGTTAATCAGAAACCGATTGCTTCACTCGAAGAATTTAACACCAAAAAAAGTGGCAAAACACTTGCAGTGTCAAGGGTATTCGAACAAAATGCTGAAATCATTCCTGCGAGTGATATAGCGGTAAATGATGGTGCAAAACGTCGCCAACGCGAAGCATCGTCACTAACACAAAGCAGGGTTGATTTGGACAAAACGTATCGGAAATGGGCGACTGAATATTCAGATGGAGGCACCTCCACTATCGACAGTCAGTCAATTGAGTATCTAGAGGAGGCTGAGTAATGAATAGCCGGAGAACTCAGTTACTATCAGCCATCAATAGTGCTAAATTACACGTCAATAATCCTACGAGTGTCAAACCCGAAAATAGCAATATTTCTGGAGAGAATGTCAGACCATCGAGTTCCAAGATGGCTCGGCTAATTGGTAAACCCTCGTCTAAGGGCGAAAGGAAGTCATTGTTGACTAGAGTTGGGGTTAGAAACCGTCCCACATACGACCTAATTGCCGATGGTGTATTAGGGAAGAATACTGACAAATATCAGCCCAAACTATCTATTGCTGAATCGGCAGTAGAAACCAATAAATCCGTCTCTGAGCGGATCAAAGATTTGAGGAATAGGACACTAAGGAAAATGTCTGAGGAGGATAAATCAGTTGCCGACGGCTTTTTCGGATTTGAAAACGATGGAACTCCAATTTGGAGCAGTGTCGTCACTAGCGAAAGAAAATTAACAGCAAGGGTGTTTGACCCCCCGCAAGAACAATCATCACATCACCATTCAATCCATATTCCTAGTTCATATGACTGGCCAAAAAGTTTGGGGCTAAACAATCATAACACCTTCAAAACTTGGTTTACAGTATCAGAAAATAAGCGGGCTACGCAGCTCGCCGAGCAAGTTATAGATAACCCTCAAGAAGGACTTAATCCGCTAATATTTGTCGGCGAGAGCGATACTGGTAAGACTCACCTTTTACAAGCAATTGGACAAGCGGCTTTACTTACTTGTAACCAAGATGTATATACAATTCATCGAGATGAATTGAATAAAGTACTGTCCTTTGAGCACAGTTGGAGCGATGTATTTGCCCATGCATCGATGTTGATTATCGATGATATTGATGCCGTAGCGGGTGATGAAGCAATTGCCAACATATTGGGCAATGTTATCAATACCGCACTGAACATGAATGTTCACGTTATTGTGTCTTCTCAAAGTATGCCTGACGATTGGCCAGCATCTAGACTATGGGACATACTCAGAAGCGGTGTTAAGACTATTTTAAGTCAGCCTGGAGCCGGTAGTTTGATGTCATATGCAAGGAATCTAGCGGTAAACAAGAGTGTAGTATTGACCGACGAACAGTTAGCCCTAATAGTCACTCACGGGGAAATGGGTTGGCGGGCAACAAAAAACTCGCTAACTAAAGCGGAAAATGCAATCAACAACGGTGAAGAATTACTCGATAATTCCGATGTATACAATTTACTCAATGACATTCAGTCAGAATCAATGACAGTTGAAAACCTAATGATAAGTGAAAGTGTTGAAGATGTCGCAGACCGCCTGATAAAATCTGTAGTTGATGTCGTTTACAGCGAACAACAGTTGGGTGGAATAGAATTCAATACCACGCTGCCAGAATTATCTGATGACTATGAAGCACCTGAGTTGTTAACCGACCCGCTGATTAAATCAGATACCGAATTAATCGAGTCCCAACTACAGTCAAAGTTAGATGACATTACTCCTGTCGCACCTTCGGTAATAGATGTTAATGATCAGGACAAGCACCTCGTGGCGAAAATGACCCGCATTATGGAGCGTGACCATGCCAAAGCGGCAGAAATTCTGACCGATATAGACATGGGAATTGATGAGCAGCTCAGTCGGTCCAACTATCAGATTGCTAGTGAAACCGATATTCTTGTCAACTTAGAAGCTAAGTTGCTTAACCTTGCTGAGCGGACTGCTGGAGCTTCGGTTGAAGGATTAATCGAGATTGCTGACGAATTGCGTTCACTAGAGCACGATTTAATCACTGCAGGCGCCAATAATCTTGACATTTACCAAGGGACTAATCATGGATTGGATAGTTATGTGCCAACAAACGATTGGAACATTGATGATTCCGAGATAACCGCAGAAGATTTAGGCACGGAGTCATCAATGATGATTCCCATTGAGGGAGTCTTGGAGCCACACCCAGAAGGGGTAATTAGAACAGCAACACTAACTCCAGTGACGAATATCACCGGTGGTGAAGAAGAATGACTCGTCCATGGTGGATGAACGGAGTAAAGTTCTCCTGCCAAACAGGTTGTGGAAAGTGTTGCGATGAGCCAGGTGGAATTGTTTACCTTTCCAGACACGATGCCAGGCGTATTGCAGCTAGTATGGGTATGTCGGTAGAAGATTGGCTTGAGCGTGACTGCAAACAGACATATGACGGCAGATATATCCTGAAGAGCCGAGAAAGGGATGGTATATGCATTTACCTTAGTGATGAGAAAACCTGCAATATCTACCAAAATAGACCTCAGCAGTGCGCTGCCTACCCATGGTGGTCCGAGAACCTAGCAACCGACCGCTCATGGCGGCAAGCCAAAATTGAGTGTCCAGGCTTAACTGCTGAGGACGCCATTGTTATCGATGGAAACACAATCAAAGTTCACGTCCTTGCCGACAGGCAATCCACAAAGGGTTTCAGAGAATGGTGACATGAATAAGTTCCTCATACTGGTTTGTATAATTCATAAATAGGCCGTCTTTATACCATAGTGATAACTCGGTGGTATAGGTGGGGTTATTGGACAACGAAGAAGTGCTTTGTGAGGTGACTGAGAACCACCTTAACACAGGGCTTAGAGGCATCCCAGTCGGGACATGTCGAACCTCATTCGTCACCCCAGATGAGGGGGTTCACTATTGTGGTTACCCAATCCGAGAATTAGTCGACGTTTCTCCTGAAGATGTAATTTACCTACTCTTCAACAAAGAATTACCCAATGCAGAACAATCCGCAATGTTTCGTGAGGACCTTGCATCCAGAGCATCTCTCCCGGACGGAGTCGAGCAGGTATTGAGCAATTTGCCTAAACATGGCCATCCGATGGATTGGCTTTCAATTGGAATTCACACTCTGGGAATGTATGATACCACAGGTGACTGGCTCGATGACGCACTAAATCTAATTGCTAGGATGCCACGTCTAATGGGGTTAATCTTCCGATATCGAGAAGGTAGAGAGTCTGACATTCCGGCAGATGATGTTGCCCAGTCACT
>DUKK01000130.1 GCA_013329355.1 Candidatus Poseidoniaceae archaeon
CTAACTCTCCCTGTCGAGGAACAACTCTTGCCCCCAAAGCACCGACATTATTATTGGTTGATTTCTGTAATACTCCCATTGTAGAAACTAATTTCTCAATGTGGTCAGATTCAACGCTACAGTGTCCGATGATTTCAACAAAGTACTCAACTGACTTCGGAATCAATTCAAGAGCAAGATTGCGCGCCTCTGCAACATACTTCCCGGGATTTTTATGCAGGTATACTGCGGGTTGTTTCTCTTTTCGGTCATTGATGAAGGTCTCAATTAGGTGCCATGAATTATCTGTTGAACCTCCGTCAAGCACGTGAATTTGATGCTGATTGGCAGGATAACTCTGATTGCACAATGAATTCAAACATCCTATGATCGATTCTGCTTCATTAAGCACTGGAATAACTGAAGCAACTTTCGGATTGAATGCCTCAGCCATGCTTTACCGTCAAGTTGTGTTTTTTCATACTTACTAAATGTATATTCAAAATAAACAGTTTGAATAAGAAAACCAACGTAGCCACCTCATGACAGAGGGTAAGATACTTTTGAACGGTATCGATGAGGGTATCAAAGTAGTGATTTCATCATCTGTGACTGGTGCTGAATCACCCTCGGTAGTGCTTCAGAGTATCACAAATGTTTTTCCTGATTTTCTGCCCGAATCACCTGGTATAGAGCCGACATTCGGTCAACCATCAAATCTCGAATTAAGAGAAGAAAATGTATCGCTGAATCAATTTCTCATCATGATTCACCAGCAAGCAATATTGGACACTGCACTGGACATAATGAGTCAAAACCTATCAGATAATCATACATCATTTGAGATTCTACGTCAAGCATCAATTACCAATAAAATTGCTTTCAATCTGGAAGGTCAAAATCCACTGGGTGGTGTAATCAAAATAGAATTGTTTGGCGATGATTTGCAAACCTGGATCGAAGCCGCTACTTGGCACAAGGGTAGGGACGTAGTGCCCCGCAAAGTCAACGATGAGCGGACGATGAGTAGTGACGGAGATGCTACTACTTGGCACTGATCTGTGAGATAATTAAGAGCGCTAACTGCTCATCAGCTGGAGCGATTTTGACACCTTCGAGATTGCTAAACCAAGACACTTCATCGTGTGAGGACCAGAGAAGTTTATTATCAAAGATTTGAATAGTATCCCCTAAGACTTGGACTAAATTAAGATTGATGCAGAATTTAGGGTATTCATGATAATGTTTAGCAACCACTTTTACCGCGTCAAATACTACCCCAAACTCCTCCATTAGCTCTCGGCTGATCGCAGATCTCGCGGATTCATTGCGTTCTATCTTGCCACCTGGAAACTCCCAAAAACCCGGCATTTCGGATTCAGAATTGCGTCGAGCAAGCAGAAATCTACTGCCTTCAATTATTAGAGCACCTGCCACATTAATAACTGGTTTAAACAATAACCTAGCGATAACTTCTTTCAGACATACAATCGAGGACTCAATCGAATGTTTTGTTGCCCGAGGAAAGTGAATGAAGCAAATTGGTAAATCTTCCAAAATAGTATTCTGTGACCTCGCATCAAGCGTGCGGAAATAAGTTTCGTTACACAAATAAGTTCCGGCGTCGGTTGAAATTTCTATCGACTCTAACTCTGGATAACTCATAGCGGCAACCGTTGATGGGTTACACCACAAGTGGTGTTCACCGATTAGTTGATTTTTCACTTGACGACCAGTGTTGTCAGGAATTCGCATATCGAGAATATTCTGAGCTCGGGTTTCAAATCTGACAGATTCACACACCTCGCAAAGCCCCATGTGTATTATTGCATCCCAATTTTCACCTTCCAATATTCGGTTGGCAACCGTCAATGAACCTGGTTCGTCAACCGTGAGCAGTTGTTTCTCAATTTCAACCGTGACAGGGTTAAACTCCGAACTTTTGCCTCGCTGTTTCTTCCACGGGTCAGAGACAACAATCGACGTCTCGATCCCTGCTAGAATTATTTGCGATACATTATCTGAATTTTGCCCAAATGGTTCGAATCCTGTGAGCAGAATCCTCGCCATGGCTTGGCTAAGGTACTCAAACTATTGACCTGTTGGTATGCATTCATCCGCTATATTGACATGGTGAATAGTCGTCAGACGGATGAACGAATATGACCGAATCGAGTTTTGCTAGTTCTGAACCGGAGCCAAATAAGCTAGTAACTAGTGCTAAGGTATTCAAACAGATATGGCGAGAAATGACGCTTGGCGTGGGATTTTGGGGGGCTTTGAGACCACTGATAGCCGCCTTGCTCGCAGCCATTCCATTCGCCTTTCTAGGCCATCACTTCAATCGTAAACATCAGAAAGGCTTTGATTTGACTTTGTTACAAATCCCATTGGCACTAACCGTTGTTTTGTGGTTTGTATTGTGGGCATATTCCATATTCGATGCCTGGCGTGAGGCAACTAAGTTTGTTGCCCAAATAAACAGTTAGGGCATCCATAATTGGTCTCGCACTGGGATTTCACCACTTAGCATTCCCGCTAGGTCATTTAGATCGTCATTATCGAATTCATCTG
>DUKK01000037.1 GCA_013329355.1 Candidatus Poseidoniaceae archaeon
GTCCAAACTTTTTCCATGTGCGAACCAAGCCACTCCAGTTTGCCTTATCCCAAAGGGCAACTATACCCCATGCACCCAAAACTGCAACGGCTGGTGTTGCATTAAACATGAACCTCGCAGCGGTCCAGGACATGTAGCTTGCAGTGAAAATCCATATTCCGAAGAACAGATGCGATTGATTTTTGTTTCTGAAAGTTGAGTAGAGTGAATAGAATCCCATGCTTAGCGCCAATACTAAGACGATTGGGCCTAATTGAGCAAACAACTGACCCCTATCCGGTGCGTTTGCCTCAGCAACAGTGCCGAAAATTTTGGTCTTGGTAAAGTATCCGCTACCAGTAAACAAAACATCCCATGCGTTGCTTATCTCTAGTTGCTTTAAGACAAACAATACGGTAAAGAACACAACTGCTGCGGCAAATAAAGTTCCCAATACAAGCAGCCATGGCTTATCACGGAATCCAGTGGTAACATATGAAATAGCCATAGTGAAACCAAGAACAAACAGGAAGGGTTGAAGACCGGTTCCGTCCAAGACAAGCGCAAGTTGTGGGTGACCATAAAATGGCAATGCCATTAACAAATTAGAAAATAACATTGCTAAGAAGAGGGCATTGATTGTTGTTGAGTCCTTCCTTCTGAACATATTGAGTGCCACTTGGACAAAATATGCCAAGAACAGAATACTTGGACCGACTATGAATCCCTTCCAAGCCAATGATGTCACACCAAATGATACCCCGGCTAATACGGCAAACGACATGGCGGCCCGCTTTTCATTGGCGACGATCGAAAAAGACCGCAGGATTGAGGATATCTTGGGAGATGTAGATTTTGTCAGTCGTTCGTTTCCAGAATGCTTGATGGCTTTGAACCAAAACATGAAGCCCATTGATATGAACAGCATTACGAATGCATCGTGATCAGCCAAAGCCCAAGTTGAATGAGAAACGTGGGCTGGCATGAAAGCAATTAACCAAGCAGCAACAACCCCAGTTGCGTTGCCAAAATTGTCTCTGGCAATGGATGCGATTGGGAAAACTGTCAAAGCACCATAGATTGCAGGTAATCCTAGTATCGCAAACCAAACCGCATCATCGCCGAGCATTGGCTCCAAAGCCATTGATGCTAGTGCGATAGACCAAGTGAACAATGGTGGACGTGGATTGACCCCACCAAGAGGATATGAACGGTCTGCATCAAATATCAAATGTGCATTATTGGCTAGGATATAATCGACTACCCGCTTCATATACCAAGGGTCGGAACCTCCGGTCATATCCCAGTTACCGGTTCCGAATGCATTCATTGAAGGAACTATATACCACTGAACCCTGATGACTAGGCCGAAAAAGAAAGCAGCACCAATCATCAGACTAGCCCAATGTGCATTCCAGAACTTTCGCGCCCCACTATACTCGTGATCGTCTAGATTAGACCAGCCACCATACTTTTCATGGGTTGAAATCATGTAGATTCCAACACAGATAAAAAATGTGAAGCCGAGCCAAATTAATGCTCCCCAAGTGCCTTCTAATTGTTCTGCCTCCCACATACCGGATTCATACCACGATGAAACGAGGTAAAGTAGCCACATAGAGCCAATAAACATTGAGCGAGTATACCATCTCTCAGCGGCCATACCAGCAACAATCATCGCCACGACACCGGTGAAAAACGCACCCCAGAAGCCAAAGTGACCGTGATATCCATCAGCATAAATAATGCCAAGTTTATCAGCCATTGAAACTGATTCAAAGTGATATAGACTTCCCACATGGGCTAAAATCCAAACAATTGAGGCTATCTGTAGCGGCAGGGTTGCGGAATTATAACCACCAGTGTGGGGTGCAATTTTACCAAACCAACCTTCCTCAGCAGCTGGATTCAAAATACCACGTGTTACCACAGACACCAATATTCCAAGGGCAACAAATATTGACAGGTAACTGAAGAAGATGTAGCCCAAGGCCTGGCGTTGATAATCCAAGGCCTGTGGTATGATATCGTCTCCAATCTTGAAGCTAGGATCCAATGTAGTGTTGTAGTGTCCTACCGCAATCATACCAACATTGATTCCTATCATAGCAAATGTTAGGATTGTTGCAATCTCATGTCGACCTCTAGAGTCAAAGAAATAGACTCCAAAGGCAACTGCGAGAAATTGTAGAGCGGTAAACGCACCGAAATCGGTAAGGTTAACGAGCGCTTGGTGACCTATCATTATTGCACCGAGAGTGGCAAGGGAAAGTGCGGAGGAAGAGAGTTTAACCACACCGTTTTCCTTGAGAACTCTAGGAGTTATTCCCAAGATTGCACCAACTGCAACGATTAGCAGCGGTGTAAGGTTGTTCAGCTCAAGATCGAAGTCAATTCCTGCGACCATTATTGCAGCGATTGCCAGCATTACTGCTAATGGGGCCATAAGCCATCCTAGCATGGGTGCTGGAGAGTTTCGCAGTGTCAATGTTTTCTCTTCCATTTGTTTATCCCTCATCGGTATTTCGCGACAGCCTAAAGGCTGGAGCAAGTTGGCCACTCTAGGTCCTCTTTTAACAGTGACGCCTTATGAAGTGATAGATATTCTCGCAGTAAGCGTTTTAGCCGCAAATTTATGGCCTTTAATTTACAGTGCTTTATCCCCAATGTCTGTGCGGTAAAAACTACCTTCTAGGTGTATGGTGCTAATCAAATCGTATGCCAGTTTAGCAGCACTATCCAGATTGTCTGCCATTGCACTACATGACAACACTCTCCCGCCGCTTGACAGTATTGCATCAGAATCTTGTTTTACCCCAGCAAAATTGACCCAACTTGAGCCCACATTTATGTTTGGAACGGTGAACTCAAGGCCGCTTATGGTCCGGTTCTTGATCGGTTTTTTCGGATATCCTTCAGACGCTAACACAATAGTAAGGGCATGTGCCTGATGAAATTGAACGTCAATCTGACTTAGTTGGTCAAGAGATGTTTTAATGAGGACTTCAAACAAATCAGTTTCAATAAGCGGTAGTGTAATTTGGCATTCTGGATCGCCAAATCTAACATTGAATTCCACTACGTTGGGGTCACCCGATTCTGTTATCATAAGACCCACATACAATACTCCACGATATGGAATACTCTGACTCGACAGATAATCAAACATCGGTTTTACAATTCTTGTTACGACTTTGTGATGCACTGATTCAGTAACCACCGGAGCCGGGCAATAAGCACCCATTCCACCGGTATTTGGCCCACTATCACCATCATATGCTCGCTTGTGGTCTTGACTAGGCGGCAAGCATACAAAGTCAGAACCGTCCATCATAACCAACATACTTGCCTCTTCACCGGGAAGAAATTCCTCAAGTAACACTTTGCCGTCTGAAGCAATTGATTCGGCAATGAACGTCCTTGCTTCATCAGAGTCAGACGTGACAACTACGCCCTTACCACCTGCAAGAACATCACGCTTTATCACCCAAGGGTTGCTCGAATAAGCATAAAGTGCTGCGTCAATATCAGACGCTGCATCGAGAATTTGAAAATCTGCGGTTGGTATCCCAACCTTACGCATAATCTGCTTTGCAAATAGTTTGGAACCTTCCAAGCGCGCAAGAGCAGCAATTGGTCCAAAGCATGGGATGTTGTGTTCTTGGAGCACATCTGCTAAACCGTCACACAGCGGAGCCTCAGGTCCAACAACCACCAAATCAATCGAATTAAGCCGACAGAAATCAGTCACAACTGAATTATCTGCAAGATTTAATTCAATATTAGTAGCAATAATACCAGTTCCTGCATTCCCTGGGCTGCAATACAATTCTTTGACTTGAGGCGATTGTCGCAACCCTACGCATAATGAGTGCTCTCGACCGCCACCACCAATGACAAGCACCCGGCTATCGCCCATGTTTATCTGTCAAACAAAGCGATTGATAATCTATTTTATTTTCACTGACATTGTGCTTTATGAAATGTTAAGTGCTTTCAATCCGACGCACCCTTATGCACAGCGTCAATGAGATAGCACTAGATTTGGGACTGCTGTCTCTAAGTTTGATGACGCTATGGCTCTATTTGCCAGGATTTTTAGCCAACACCTTTGCGATGATGTGGGGTAAATGGCTACCAAAAACAGGGTATGGACCGTGGCCAATAGATGGTGGTAGAGATTGGCGAGATGGAAATCGAATATTGGGTGATGGTAAAACATGGAATGGCCTGATTGGAGGGTCGTTGACCTCAGGTTTTCTGTGCCTGCTTATTGTTAGCATGATGGGTAATGTCCCTGATTCTAGCAATATTGAGGCTGGAATTTTTGCTCACCCACTTACTGGCTATGAAGGCTCATGGTTTGACATTGGTTCGCCATACCTGTCTGCCTTCATCCTCGGGACTTTTCTTGGCTTTGCTTGCCTTGTTGGCGACAGCACTGGTTCATTCTTCAAACGCCGAAAAGGTATGAAACGTGAGGGAGACATATCTTCAAAAGCGCCCTTGTTGGATACCTTGCCGTTCGCAATTATGGTCTTTTTGTGGGGGCAGTTGTTTCTTGGAGATTCGTTACTATCACAGAGTGAGTTAATCATTCCAATGCTAATCATGATCATAATAACCCCAGTTTTACATCGCTCATTCAATCTGATAGGGTATTACATCGGTTGGAAAGATGTACCCTACTAATATGCTCAGTTTGGCGCTTGACGGCCAAAGGTTTCTTACCTAACTGTGGCGAGAATTAATCATGCGTGTGAACACTGCAATTGTGATTTTAGCGTTGATGATGGCGGCTTTAATGTCACCGCTAACGCTGGCAGAAGCTCAAGATGATGGCTCTACTCAAACAATAAACAACTCAGAAACCTGGACTTCCGACAATTTGTTGGATGGTAATGTAACTGTTGCAAGTGGTGGAGTACTGACAATTGATGGTTCCATCGAGGTTGCAACAGGTAGCAAAATTACTGTTGATTCTGGAGGCAGTCTGATACTTAACGGAGCCCTTAATGGCGCTGAATCAATGAGTGAAATTTACATGGAAGT
>DUKK01000131.1 GCA_013329355.1 Candidatus Poseidoniaceae archaeon
ACCCAACCATTGCCGAAAAAACCGAATTATTGTCATACATGGAAAGATTGGGTATTCAAAAGGTCGACCTAGGCTTGCCAGGAGCAGGGCCATTCCATCGCGAACACATCAATGCGATGCTATCACACATAGTGGATAACGAATATGAAATAAGACCTGGTGCCGCAGTCAGAACGTTAATGCAGGATATCGAGCCTTTGGTAGAAATGCAAGAAAACCACGGAATTCAGATTCAAGCCTCAGCGTTCTTGGGCACTAGTCCCATCCGACAATATACTGAAGGTTGGACAATGGAGAAGCTAATCTCAACTATGGAGAAAGCTGTATCATATGCCGTTGAAAATGACGTGCCAGTAATGTTTGTCACCGAAGACACCACTAGGTCGAATCCTGAAGATGTCAAAGTAATCTATCAGCGAGCCATGGAATTAGGTGTCAGAAGGTTGTGCGTCTGTGATACCTGTGGACACGTTACTCCAAATGGAGTAAAGAAACTACTCCATTATATCGATGAGGAAGTTATCAAAGATGGCGGCTATCATCGCAGTGAAATCGAAGTCAACTGGCACGGCCATCAAGATCGCGGATTAGGTGTTGCTAACAATATAGCAGCAGTTGAAGCCGGTGCTGACGTTATTCACGGGACTGCCTTGGGAGTTGGAGAACGAGCCGGGAATGCGCCGCTGGACCAAACCCTTGTCAATCTCAAACTGATGGGAGTCATCGACAATGATCTAACATTGCTTGACGAATATACGAGGACAGCTAACAAATACATTGAGGTTCCACTGCCGAGGAATTACCCTGTTTTCGGTGAGGATGCCTTTGAAACGGGGACAGGTGTGCACGCCTCCGCTGTTATCAAGGCGATGAGAAAAGGTGATGATTGGCTAGCTGACAGGGTCTATTCAGGAGTCCCAGCGGGAGACTTTGGGCTCAAACAGGTAATCCGAATTGGTCATATGGCTGGTCGCTCAAATATCATTTGGTGGCTTGAGCAAAATGGCTATGATGCTACTGAAGATTTGGTCTCACATTTGTTTGATGTGGCAAAATCTCAACGACGTAACATGCTGGATAGTGAAGTTGAAACAGCAGTTCATCAGTATTTATCCCAGTAATTACTCAAACTCTTGATAGGTGCCTAAGTTCTTTTGATTGGAGACTGCATTGACCCATTCACTGTCGACACTTCCGCCACTCCATTCACCATCGAGTGCAACCTCACTTACTTCGGTCTCTTCACGCCATGAAGGTTTTTCATCGGAACCGCAAACAATGAATTTGCCCTTTGAGTCAATTTGCTCCTCTAGCAAAGAGATGTGTTTGGATACTGGAAGGAAATGGCCAACAGGCATTCCCGATGCGGTGAACGGATTTGTTGCTGCGCCAACTAATAATCCATCCTCAGGAGCAACAATATCAACGGTTAAGCCAGGTGTTGCAGGATCAGAAATCGTCGCAATAACTTCTCCTTCCCGCATCACTGAGCCGGCAGAAACGAACATATCTAACAAACCACCTTCCCCTGCCCTCAACCACCTTGAACCGCTTGCAAGCATTCTGAACCGAGGCCTATTTGGTTTGCCAGGTATCATTCTGAGTGATTTCAGGACATTTAGCACTCCGTGTATGGCTACTTTTACTGTCGAGTTGTCGATGAGATTAGCCCCACCACCCTCGTAGGTTATTGCAGGAATATCATGTTCATTTGCCGCTTTGCGCAACGAACCTGAGGGTGCCTTCGAGTCGAGCAGAATTTCAATACCGAATGCTTTTGCCAAAATATTGGAACCAGCGTGAGCAAGGTTGACTCTTAATTGAGGCATATTAGCGCGACCTTTTGCCGCACTGTGAAGGTCTATTATGGCGTCAGAGTCTTTTAGTAAGTATTTCCATACTTGAGCAGCAACCCGTTTGGTGGTGGAGCCTTTGTAATCGCCGGGAAAATTTCTGTTCAAATCTCGGCCGTCTGGGAAGTATCTAGATTTGCCTCGATATCCGGGAAGGTTGACCACTGGAACAATGCGTATGGTGCCAGCAAGTTGCTTTGGGTCCAGAGGTTTGCCAATGTCGGTAAATGAATTAGATAATAGGTGAGTACAAGCCGATGCTCCCGTCAATTCATCGCCGTGAATACCACCCAATATCGTGATTGTCGGGCCTGGTCTAATACCGTGTATAACAGTTATTGGTATTGGCCACGGGTCGCCCAAATCTACCTCTAGAAGAGGCAGCAGAATAGTCCTGATTGTTCCGGATTTTATGGTTTTGCGAATTAATTTGATGTTTCCCCATTCCGCCGTCCGATCCCAGTCCGGTCGATCCTCTGTTTGATGTGCAGCGAGTGCTTCCTGAATAGCGATTTTCCGGCGTTTAGGCAATTCATGTGCAAGACGAACTTTAGTCTTCTTGACTTTCTTCCGTTCCGCCATGGTTGCCCGACTACCTACTTATCAATGAATGATGCGATTAGCATTAAACAAACGCAATTAACAAAGACATTCGCTTTGTAGGTTAAGCATGGCAGAAAAATGCGTCCAGCAAGAATATGCTCCAAATTCAATTTGTTTTGGCTGTGGCCCTGCAAACACGGCAGGATTACAGATAGAAAGTCACAGAATTGATAATGGTTTGATAATGGAATACTTACCTAATGAAACCCATCAAGCCTTTCCTGGAATGATAAATGGTGGTATTATCGGGACATTGCTTGATTGTCATGGCAATTGGACAGCAGCAATAGCCCTGATGGATGAAAAGAATCTAGCTGAGCCTCCGTGCACAGTAACAGCGTCATACTCAGTAATACTGAGAAGGCCAACACCTCTGGGTGAAAACCTGATTGTCACTAGCCAAATAAATGAAATTGATGGCGATAAGGTAAAGGTCGATTTACTGCTCGAAGCAGGAGGGAAGGTTTGCGCAAGTGGGACCGGACTTTTTGTGGCAGTGAAGGAAGGACATCCTGCTTATCACAGGTGGAATTAAACTAATGGCAAAACCGAGTGATGAACAACTAGTCCAATTGAATGAGCTACGTGGTCTGGTAATCGGCATTATGAGTGATATGGTTGCATGGCGAGACCATGATTTAACTAAATTGTATAACATTGAGTTGGGTGTTTTAAGAAAAAATGCGACGCAGAGACATGGCGTTACTAGGTGGAGAAAAGGAGTCAGCGGTGATGAATTAACAATAGAAAATGTACATACTATTGAATTACATCCAGAATTGTTAGCTCATCAGTGGAATCCTTACGCAGCATTTGTCCTCCACCATGAATTCATTCATGCCCTCGGCTATCGTGAGCACAATAGGCTATTCCGGTCCCTTGAACATTCATGGCCCGGTTTAGATGCGGGTGATTTGGGACCTAAGTTCACAGAATCCTTACGACGTAAATCCGCCAAGTGGCTTTGGATTTGTCATGACTGTAATACTGAATTTCCACGTAAGAAGCCCAGCAATGGCGGCTTCAGATGTCGAAGTTGCGGAACAGTATTAATGGATGTTAAGCTGTAAAGTTATTTTTTCGATTTCTTGCCTTTAGCCTTCTTCTGAGCGGTTTCAACAGCTTCATCGGCGTCCATATCAGCATCTTCAGCAGCTTTTTTTATGCTTGATTTTTCGGTTTCGGTAATCGTTCCGTCTTCTGCTGCAGATTTCATTGCCGCTTCAACATTCATCCTTGCAGCTTCTTCATCCGAAATACCCAAAGCGGTCTGGAAGGATTTCAGTTCGTTTAACTCAGCTTGAGTTATTACTCCATCGGACCATGCAGTCTCATAAGCTTCAATTAAGAATTCACGATATGCCTGTGGATTCAGTAAAACGTCACGAATTAATCCGTGGTTTGGCCCTGAATCAATAGCCTGAGACATATCTAGTATAGCGATTGATCTTCTTACCTCCTTGACTGCCATGTCCTTCAACCCATGTCCAGCCCAAACTGCCCCGGCAGCAACAACAGCTGCGGCAAACCACCTCATGATGTTTTCATCGACTAAATCCCCGGGTTCGATTAGGTGGAATATACCGAGGACTGCCATTGCTGCACCGCACATGACCTCCACCCAGTCATT
>DUKK01000066.1:0-974 GCA_013329355.1 Candidatus Poseidoniaceae archaeon
AAATCGCCAAAATCCTCTAGGTTTGACCGTCTTATCCAACAGTTTCAGTCCGCGCGTGGAACGCACCATCAATATGACACCGAAGACACGGGTTGCATTCCACCTGTCCAAAGTACCGTTGTTTTCCCAGATGCGCAACAGAACATACCATGAGAAAATCAACACAAGAATGAACGACCAGTCGAAATTGACAGTCCCCCAATTAGCAGCCATGGACACGCCAATTTGTCAATCGATTTGAATATTAACAAAATATGAACAAAGTTGAATAATGACTGCATTGACCATCCAACATGCAACCAATTAGCGATGATATTGCCGAGTGGTGTAATGAGACCTGGGGGCAAAATCCCTCAGAAATATTAGAGTGGTTTGAAGACGATGAAACAGTTCAAGTTTTTATTAAGCTAAAGCGCAGTGTCCTGGTCGCTGATTTTATGTTCAAAAGCAATGCCATTAACATGACAAAGGATCGTGTTGAGATAAAACATCACTTACATATTCCATTGGATATTTGGAATCCTGGGTCAATACAGGCGACTAGAATCAACGATGGGAGAGTGCGTTTCAGGCACCGAAATTCAGACATCTTGCTCGCCGCAAAAATGCGCGCACCAGAGTGGGGGAAAAACGTGTTAGAAGACTGGTTGATATCCCTACGTGGTGAACAACTCAGACCCAAAGACCGAAATCAGCGACTTGCATCAATCAAGCGAAGCAAAGAAATAGTTGTCAGGAATCTCCATTCGGCCTCACTGGACGGAGTTAGGGATGATCTTTACATGATTAATCAGCGAATTAACTCTGCTGAGACTGGACTAAATCCGTTTGAGGGCGCGATTCAAGAGGCTGAGTAATCAATTCAGTCTCACTTTATATCGTTCCCTACCGTTTACGTATAATGTTATCTTGCCAGACGAAGAAACGCATATTGCCGCACATTCTGCGAGTTGCGAAATTGCTCTAGCAGCCAA
>DUKK01000066.1:1379-5921 GCA_013329355.1 Candidatus Poseidoniaceae archaeon
TCTTTATTGAAAAATATCGCCCCATCAAGCCAAGCAAATTCAGCCAATGTCTCATGATTTTCATCAAGCAAAATACTCTTTTTTTCTGCATCATGCCCTTTGAATGGATTAAGCACCAATGGCGTTGAGAATTTTCTGAGTCTAGGTAACGAGCCGATGGCAAATAATGCGCCGACTGAGTGCCCTTCACGACCTCGAGAACCGATGTGCCTGGCCAATTGCATTGCCTTCGTTAACACCTCTAATTCAACATTTATTTCTGTGGCTAAGGATGCAAATCGGTTGGCACTAAGCATAGTAGTGTCAACTGAGAACACGCCATCGATTGGCTCAGCCAAAATCACCAATATTTTTTCTCCGCGCGCAATTCTTCCCTCACCGATAGCCTGTAAAATCATGTCATGCAATTGTGATAATACCTGCAAACCCATAGAAGAGAGGGATTCATCCATCATCTCGACAGATATTTCATCATCAGTAAATGATTCTATAACTCTGGTTTTACTAGTCAATATCGTCCGTTCAACATCGCGCGGAATAACAGTGTGAATCTGTCTAATTTTCTTGACACTATTAGAAATCATGATGACCGAATCAAAGCTTTTCCTATCGGACGGGAAAGCATCGGTGACCGATTTAACTAGGTCGACCAAGAAATCACCTACATACTTGTTGTATCTACACCGGGTAACTGGTCTTCTGATTCTCGGTAAACAGTTCGCATATTATTGATGAAATTCCGTTCTTTAATGACTAATGTAAACTCTCGGAACCCCGGATCTTCTTCGCCATCAAGATGATTAAGTAACACCTCTAAGGTTATTCGGGCGCCTTCGCGATGAGGGTAGCCAAATATTCCCATCGAAATTGGTGGTGACACAATTCGCTTTACGTCTTTCATTTCCTTAAACCGATCAAACAAATTGTGGTAGGTTTCCGGTAGTAATTGCCGCCTGGTCTCATCTTGGCTTGGTCGACGGCAATCCGGACCTACGGCATGAATAATGTACTTGTAATTATTAGCAAGAGCAAATGGTTCTGTTACAACATTATGAGTGACCGCACACGGTGGTGCGTTTATTTTCCTCTTTTCGAGGCAGATATTTCGAGTTACCTGAGTCAATTCTTGACCGGCTTTAGCGTGGATTAATGAGTCTAGGCCCTCACGTCCAGATAGGCGATTATTTGCCGGGGTAATTAGTGCATCACCAGTGTGATCCCAAACCTCGCCACCAACAACAGTGAGCACTCCCCATTTACAGGTTCTGGCCATGTACAGTTCCGGCATCGTGCACGCATGTAGGGGTGTCTTACTTATTTGGTTCGCAGAAAAGTGTGAATATTCCGGTTTTTTGATAAATCTACCGCTAACCGAATGTTTCACTCGAATAATTCATTATCTACCTAGTAATAGGACAATCGATAGCATGGCAGTAGGATACGTACTAGTTAATGTCGCTCCAGGAATGGAAATAGCCGCATACAATTCAATAAAGAATATGGAAAACGTCGATGATATTACTGTATTGTTTGGCGATTATGATTTAATTGTGAAATTAGTTGCCGATGATTTGGCGTCTATTGCTCGGACGGTTGTTGAAACTATCAGGCCTGTTCAAGGAGTCTTGAACACCAAGACCTTGGCAGGTGCGGACGTCGTATAATCTGGCCTTCTATACCCTGTTTTGCTCAATTTTTAAGTTCCGAAAGGGGTGCTGCGGCCTATATGTAGCGCAGTATAGCGATTTTTCGGCATAAATACTATATACCTGACTAGATTACTTTATACCGGAGGTTATCCAAAATGTCTGATAAAAAATATTTCGTCCTAATGCAGGGCGGTAAAGATACAAGCCAAGTATTTGCGAGCAAACAACCCCGTGGGGCAGCCCTAAAAGCAGCCACACGTGGACACACCGATATCCGCCTGAGAGAGCGTGGAACCAAGAGAGTCCACTGCTTTACTGGCAGCATATCAATGGTTGACAAGCCAGCAAACGGCCCAGCTTGGCTTCCTGACAAGATCAAGAAGGCAAACGTCAAGAAAATCGGAATCGAGCACATTTGAGTTGCAATTCTGAGTCATTTGACACCTTATGAACTAATATATTCTGCGGAATATAACTGCCCCTTCGAAGGTTTCGGCCCTCGAGGGGGCTTTTTTTATTCTTTTATTTGTGACTCTGTTGTTGATGGCGCATTGATTTGTTCGACTGCTGTAGCCAGCCGCCAATCCATAATGCAATCAATATCATCAGTGCTTGGGCTATCAACCGTAAAACATGCCATATAGTAGCAAATGTTTGATTGTCTAATGGTATATCATTAACCCACATGTTGTAATTAGCCCAATATACTGCCAACAAAAACAGCACTGTCAATATAGAGAAATACCGTCTGCTTTGGGGTATTACCATACCAATCCCAAGAACAATCTCGATTATTCCCGTGATCAATACCCAGATTGTAGGATCGCCTAGGGCTTCAGGAACTATTGGCTCAAACCAACGAGTATCGGTGAAATGAGCAATTCCTACATTGATAAAAAATATTCCAAATATAGTTGCGATGGCGTGTTTAGCCAACACGACTAAGCCCATTTTATCCACCATCAATAGCGAACTTTTTGCCGGGTTAAGGTCCGCCATATTCTCTGTAGCGGATCGTAATAACGATCGACAACCCGCTCTTTTAATTGGATTATCGCATCGTCAGTAATCTGAATGCCTGCCGGGCATACTTCTGTGCAGCATCGCGTAATGTTACAGTATTCAACGCCAAATTCCTTCTTTATTTCGGGTATCCTATCCTCTAAGTCAAGCGGGTGCATTTCATATTGAGCAAGACGAACAAGGTTTCTGGGACCGGCGAAGTCATCGAATAATTCGTGATCTCGCAAAACGTGACAGGTATTTACACAAAGGAAGCATTCGATGCACTCTCTAAAGTGTTGAACTCTATTAGCCTCCATTTGATTGAACTCCCAATCCATCTCTGAAGGCCCGTTAATTGGTTTGATTCGTTGAGCCACATCATAGTTCCAAGAAACATCTGTAACTAAATCTTTGATGTGGGGAAAGGTCTTCATTGGTCGTATGTCGATTGGCTCACCGTCACTAACTTCTTCAACAACATCACTCATTCTCGTCATGCACATCAACCTGGGTCGGCCATTGATTTCTGCAGAACAGGAGCCACACTTTCCAGCTTTGCAGTTCCACCTAACTGCCAAATCTGGCTCTTGCTCATGCTGGATGCGGTGAACACAGTCCAAAACAACCATTCCCTCATCCAACTCAATTTCATAGTCGTGCATAGCAGATTCGTCACCTTCGCCTCTGGTAATCTGGAAGTTCTGCTTTTTGCCCTTCAATGTCATCACTCATTACCTCCGGCTTCGGCTGCTCTTTCAGCAATTATTGCTTTGACTTCTTTAATTGCCTCTTTCAGATCTTTACGCATTTCAGCAATCGCTTCTTGACGAACCTTTATCTCGCCATTTTCCATGTAAATAATATTCAAGGTGTTGCCCCAATAATCGTCATCTGGAATCGGGAAATCATCTCGTGTGTGTCCGCCTCTGCTCTCTTCTCTAGTAACCGCTGCTAGAGTTGCGGCATATGATATGTCTACCATATTCTTGAGATCTAGAGCTTGATGCCAACCTGAATTATACTTCCTCGAAGAGCCGGGATATGCGGAGAGTCTTCGTGTCTCATATTCTTTTAAATCTTCAATCGCTTCATCGAGCTCATCCTTGGTTCGAATAATACCCACTTTAGCCTGCATCATATCTCTTAATTCGTCATATATCTGACCGGGATTCTCACCGCCCTGATTGTTGAATGGCTCGAGCATAACTTCGATCGCGTGATTCACTTGTGCAACGTCAATTACCGGTTGAGCGAGGTCTTTAGCTCGCTTGGCGGCAAACTCACCTGCACGCTTACCGAATACGATTAGGTCAGACAGTGAGTTACCACCTAAACGATTCGCACCGTGCAGTCCTGAAGCAACTTCACCACAGGCAAACAAACCCGGCACAGAAGATTCCTGGGTTTCAGCGTTAACCATTACGCCACCCATTACATAGTGAGCAGTTGGACCAACTTCCATCGGTTCTTTAGAGATATCAACTCCGGCTAATTCTTTAAACTGATGATGCATTGAAGGTAGTTTCTTCAAGATGGCTTCTTCACCACGATGCGAGATATCGAGGAAGGCTCCGCCGTGTGGTGAACCTCTGCCTGCCTTAACTTCAGAATTGATTGCTTTGGCAACGACATCTCTAGTCAACAGTTCTGGAGGCCTTCGAACCGTAGCTAGTTTACCAGATACTACTTCCTCGACCCACTGTTCTGATTCTTCGATAGTTTCTGCGTGATCTCCAGCAAACATCTCTGGGACGTAATCAAACATGAATCGCTGACCGTCGGAATTAGTTAGTCGGCCTCCTTCACCTCTTACCCCTTCGGTTACGAGAATTCCGCGCACCGACGGTGGCCATACCATCCCAGTTGGATGAAATTGAACAAATTCCAT
>DUKK01000066.1:6222-7715 GCA_013329355.1 Candidatus Poseidoniaceae archaeon
ATGAAATTGAACAAATTCCATGTCACGCAACTCGGCACCAGCCCACAAAGCAAGTGCGTGGCCATCACCGGTATATTCCCACGAACCTGAACAAACCGACCATACCCTAGTAATGCCCCCGGTTGCTAGCACCATTGACTTCGCTGAAAAAGCATGGAAGTCTCCATCTACTCTGGTATAAGCGACACAACCGGTTACCCTATCGCCTTCCTTGAGCAGATGTCTGACTGTATACTCCATGAAGATATCAATACCTTCGTGAATACCGCGCTCTTGCAGCGTACGGATAATCTCTAAACCTGTAGCATCCCCAACGTGTGCTAATCTAGGGAATGTGTGTCCTCCAAAGTTACGTTGATTGATTAGGTCTTTTTTAGTGCGATCGAAGACTGCGCCCCACTGCTCTAATTCTCTCACTCTATCAGGTGCTTCCTTGGCGTGGTATTCAGCCATTTGCCAGTTAGCTAACCATTTACTACCTTTCATTGTATCATGGAAATGAACTTTCCAGCCGTCTCTAGGATCTGCATTTTGCAACGCAGCAGCACAACCACCCTCTGCCATTACTGTATGTGCCTTACCGAGCAGTGATTTGGTTATTATTGCGGTTTTAGCGCCGCTTCTGGCAGCTTCTATTGCCGCTCTTAACCCTGCGCCTCCAGCACCGATAACAATAACATCGTATTCATACTTCTTGAAATCTTCAGCCATAACAATTCCTCAAAACAGAATAAGTTTCCAGTCTGCTAAACCGGCGAAGTAGCCCTCGTTTACGGCAAAAACCCAAAGATCGCCGACAAAAACAAATGATAGTGAGGTCCAAAACCAGAAACCGTGGGACCTGTTAGTCAGGCTGAGTCTGCCGAATAGCTTACCCCTGATTTGGCTAATGCCAGTCGTCCAACGGTCCAGCATGCCGCCAGCCAAGTGCCTCAGTGCGTGACATGAGGTAACATACATGGTAAGTAAAAATGCTTCAATTCCCATAACGAAGGTCCCAACAGACACGCCATACTGGCCTCCTTCAAAAGTCAATGTGTGGGTTACATCCCACCACTTAATCGCAATTATTATCATTGCAGCGTAAAGGAAGTAGCGATGCAGGTTATTGAGAATGAAGACCCGCTTTTCTCCTTTGTAACCTAGTTTCTTGTTTATTTCTGGTTCATCGACCCAACAGGCGGACGGACTCGCAAAGAAGGTGCGGTAGTACACTCTTCTCATGTAGTAACAAGTGCCACGGAACCCAAATGGAATCCACAGGACAAGAATCGCAGCATTTACCCAATTTGGATGATTCCATTCTGAAAGCCCAAACAATTCCCATTCTAGTATATTTGGCGAGAATATTGGTGACATAACAGTGCTGCCGTCTAATTTGTAGTAGATGCCGGTATCATGAAGGAACAGACGCCAAAATGTGTAGAGTAGTGCTAGAGTTAGAGCAAGGCCCATTGCTAAGGGTTGAGACCACCAGTTATCAACCCGGTTTG
>DUKK01000172.1 GCA_013329355.1 Candidatus Poseidoniaceae archaeon
TTGAAACCGAGATTAGAGCTTCTGAGGTATATGCTGAATTGTTACCGTTAATCGAACAAACCGATGATTTGTATGATTCAATCGAGCAAATTTACCACTCTGAATTGAAAAGTGTCGAGGAAATGCGCTTGTTGGTAGGATAAACTAGCCGTGATATCTAACCCTAGAGCGAACATCATCCAGGCGCTTCAGCACTTCCCCCGCAAGTGGTGGCATCCCGCCCGATAGTTCGACTAAAGGACCTAGAGAGTTATCGCAATTTACATAACCAGACAAGAAAATTTCGATACCTTTGGCGATGTTAGGGTGGGATGCACCCAATATCTCATCCATGACGTGCAAATCAATACCGAATCGTTCGACCTCATACTCAACCGCAGACAGACCAAAATCGATTAGATATGCATCAAATGCTTTGTCAATTAGAATATTATTTGTAGACAGGTCACCATGGGTTACTGCCATTCTATGCAACATCCTAACCGCAGCACCTGAATTTTCCAGTGCGAGATGCTTGTTTGACTCTGAAATATCATTATCTCTCAAAATTTCAATCAGCGGCTTGCCAGCCATTTGCTGCATAACTATCCGGCCATTTTCCAGATCGACGTCCCAAACTGCGGGCACCGGAAGTCCAGCATCCTTAATTCGAATCAATATTCTAGCTTCACTCAACATGCGTCGGTATCCGAGGCGCTTTTCTAAATCCGGATGACGCCAAGCTCGATGCCGACGAATTTTCCTAACTGCAGGCCTGCCCATCCAAAGACCTGCCCACACTTCGGCTTCTGCCCCCAAATGTAACCTAGCGTCTGGTTGGAACACCATATCAGTGCCTGTCAGCACTCATTTATCTACCTCGCGGAATAACAATTATTGAAAAGGAGTAATGTTTGGCAAGTCTGAAGCATATGACGATTTCCCTGCCAATGTGTACAATTGACTTCATGGACAACTCGTTGTCACCTGAAGAACAGGCAATCGCAGAACGCATAACCGAATTAAAACAACAACTCGGTGCAAAATTAATGATTCTAGGCCACCATTACCAACGAGATAGTATCGTTATGCACGCAGATTTTATCGGCGATTCATTCATGTTAAGTCAGCAGGCTGCAGACTCCGACGCCGAGTATATCGTATTCTGTGGTGTTCACTTCATGGCAGAATCTGCGGATATATTAACCGATGACCATCAGCACGTAATCCTACCAAATCTAAGAGCAGGCTGCTCTATGGCTGATATGGCAACATTACCAGACGTTGAAAGTGCGTGGTCAGAAATACTTGCTGAAACCGGACTTAGTGACCCAATCAACCGCATATCTCCGGGAGAACTCCCGGATGACGGTAAATCATATTTGATTCCGGTAACTTACATGAACAGCAGTGCGGACCTGAAAGATTTTGTTGGCCGACACGGAGGGATTGTTTGTACATCCTCAAATGCTACTGGTATTTTGAATTGGGCGTTTGAACGAGCCGGACCAGACGGGGCTGTGTTATTTTTTCCGGACCAACATCTTGGACGCAATACAGGATTATCAATGGGAATAGATGAAAGTAAAATGCCCACATGGGTTCCAAAAATAGGCTCAGATAAAGCACTCAAAGGAGCTAAAATTATCTTATGGCACGGCTTTTGTTCGGTCCATAAGAGATTTACTGTAGAACAGGTAGATAATTTTAGAAATCAATATCCAGATGGTTTGGTTATTGTCCATCCCGAATGCCCCAAAGAAACCGTTGCCGTGAGCGATGCTAATGGTTCTACACAATTCATCAAGAACTTCGTTGAAGCCCTACCGGCGGGCAGTCATGTTGCGATTGGGACAGAAATCAACATGGTTGCAAGATTAGCCGATGCGCACCCTGACAAACATATTGAGTGCCTTGATGACAAAATTTGCCCTTGCTCAACAATGTATATGATTCATCCAGCATATTTGATGGACGTCCTTGAAAAATTGGTTATGGATGAGATTCCTAATCAGATTGTTGTTCCAAAAGATGTTCAGGAAGGCTCGCTATTGGCTCTAGAAAGAATGTTGAGTATCAAAAAGTGATTATTACTCCTCTTCGTTATCAAACAGTGCAGATTTTGCTTCCGTCTGTTTTTGATTTATGTAAATAAACACAATAATTATCCCAACAACTGAAGCAATCTGGAGCACAGTATTAGAATAAGATTTGAGTTCAGGAGTCCAAGAATGCACTTTGATTATTGTACCGTCGTTTGATTCTTCCAAGTATATTAGATGATCCTCAAGGACAATCGGGCCCCATTGATCAACCTCATCAGCGGTCAAGACATGGATGAAATTATCTGACAAATACATATACATTATTTCCCCGTCATAATACTCTTCGATAGGATTACTCGGGTCGAGGAAATCTTTCATCACCCATGCAATAACTCCATTTCTTATTGAAGGATCATACGATGAGTACTTTCCGTTACCCAGCAATAACTGCTCACCAGTTATCCGATCTATTAACACAATTCTGTCCACAGAAGTAACGTTTACCGTAACCAGTATGTGAGTCCGGTCAAATACCAGGTCTGTGATGCTGGAATTATCAATATCTGTTGGCGTTCCCCAATCCTCGAGAGCTTGTTCATCTTCTTCAGTCGCTGAGGCGTTTACACTGTAGGATAGCGAACCGGTAACTTCGATATTGCTCATATACACTTTATCCGATTGACCATCAATTAAGAAAGCATAGTCATTCCCTTCACACTTGACATAACTAATATTTTGTTTGGAATTACCCAAGTCAATTGATTCTCCATTCAGTCTTTCAGCAGACAATTCTCCCGCTGACAAAGTCATTAGCACATACTCACTACCGGTGTAACACAACTCAGCGTGATCAATATTTTGCACAGATTTCTGATATATTATCACAGCCGGCTCGTTAATGTCAACGACGTAAATAAGTGTTCCATTGGCCATCATCAACTTATCACCGGTCAATTCATATTGTGAGTTAGCAGACAATCTAGGCTGTATTACTTCTATACCGTCATCGGTCAAGTCTGACAAATCATATAATTTTAACAAATGTCCATCATCGGTAGTATTGTCAATTGTTGCGAGCCAGCCATCCGCACCGGCCGCCCCTTCCGGGGCTTCCACGCCCTGTGCTGGAAGCGATTGGTGGGTCAAATCCCACGTTATTACGGAGGCAACAATGATCACCACGACCAAGGCCATAATACCCGTTTCCTTAGAAGTCGGAGTGGCAAATCTATTGACAGATTTGGAGATTTTTCCAGTTACATTATTGTAGGCTTTTCTCGGACTCGTGAGGAGAGTAACTAGCCTTGCATTGATGGTACGCTCATCAAGAATATTCCAGACTGGTTTCGAGGTTTTGTCAGCTAGATTTACTGCGATAGAGGCAACAATCATGCCACCCGCAATGTCAAGTATCCAATGAATCCCGAGATATATGATTGTGAACACCGTCAAGAGGACATAAGCAAACACAATTTTTCGATAAAGTGCCCAACGCTCATCATGGTCAAATCTTTTGATACACAACCAAACAGCATATGGTATTCCAATATGTAAAGAAGGCATGCAATTGGTGAACGGGTCGATTCTACGGAACCAGTCAGATATCTCAGGATTTAGTGAGTAAGCCAAGGTATCCATTTCAGGTATATAGGCACCGGTGACTCTTACATTGAAAAACAAGTAAAACGGAACTGCTAGAACGTAAACCCACGCGATTGTTAGTGTAACTCTATCCGCCATCCAACGGTCATCAAAATAAGCGAAGTAGAATACTGAAACGTAGCATATGAACATAAAGCCTGCAACGTAAAAATGTGTCAGTGTAACGGTTAGCCACTCAGCCTCAAAGAATTTTTGAACATGCAGGACAAGGTCCCCTTCGATAGCATATATCCACGGAGTCATGTCAAGACCGGTCGAAGCCATGAGGATTCTGTCGATCTCGTCCAAGCCGTCTTTGGCATTGTAAATCATGAAGAGTATTAGGACGTGTATCCAATATCGACGGAAAAAATCAACAAAGGTGCTCAGTCTTAACTCCATCCACTTTGGTTTGAAGACAGGCAATAAGATGACGCCAAGAGTAAGCGCACTTATCATCCAAGTCAGGTAGACGCTTTGCATTGCTGACTCTCCTAAAAATACCCTTGAGTCAATTATACATCAAACCCTCGCCTGCTGACAGCGAAAATTATTCATTCAACAGTTACCAGGCACCATGGACATAGGGTTTGCCACCATCGGGGTCCTGTCCATTGGCCAAAGCCCATAGTCGCTCGAAGCGATAAATACCGGCGGAGCATCCTTTTACCCAATCGAACGCTAACGCATACTTGCCAATCGTTCTCACTTTTGGTTTTTCAGCTGGCAGCGATTCGACTTCTCGTCTTAGTGATTTAGCAGATTCATCGTCATTTCTCTCTGGTGAACATTTCGCACACGGGCAAGTAAAACGTAAGTCGTCATATGTAACAGTAAATTTACTTCCATCAGCGTAAGACAAGTCCATATCTGTGTCATTGCGCTCTAAGCGAATTAATTGTGGAATTTCCGACATGCAAGAGGCCTCAAATGATTTCTAGCCCTTGACTGCTCGAAGTTCCTATTTGCGATTTGATAGCCTCTACAACTTTGGCAAATGCGATTGCAGAAGCACCATCTGGCTCACTCACAATGCGATGAACTCCGTCATCTCCACCGCGCACAAAGCCAGGATCGAATGGCAGCTCGCCAAGGAACGGAACACCGAATTCTTCAGCGGTTGATTTACCTCCACCCTGCTTGAAGATATCCAGCGTGACGCTAAATTTGCCATCCTTATCTGAAGTCACCCGGTGTTTCTTACCCCCCGGGCCAGCCACCTCCACACTGGTTTCCGGAGTAGTTAATCCGGCAATGGTGTATCCACTCATATTTTCGACAACGCCCAATACTGGGACTTTCAAAGATTCTGAGAAGGTTATTGATTTGCGGCTGTCAAGCAGTGCGACATCTTGCGGTGTTGTCACTATTACCATGCCGTCGATATCAGGTAACGATTGAGCAACTGTTAGTGGCTCGTCAGATGTCCCGGGGGGGAAATCAATTACCAAATAATCGAGTTGCCCCCATTCAACATCTCCAATGAATTGCTGGATTGCGCCTAGTTTAATCGGCCCACGCCACACCACCGGCGTATCTTCATCCTCTAACAGAAATGCCATTGAGATTACCTTTACCCCTAGGTGCCCCTGTGCGGGGTGAATTCGTCCCTGTTCAACATGTAGTCGCTTGCCGTCAAGCCCCATCATCTTTGGAACATTAGGGCCAGTTATGTCGATGTCAAGAATTCCAACTGTGTGCCCTTGTTGGGCAAGGGACAGCGCTAGTCCGGTCGAGACTGTTGATTTACCGACACCACCTTTGCCTGACAGAACCATAATTTTATGTTTGATTTTTCTGCCGATTTCTTGCATAGCCATTTTTCTTCTCATGTTAGCATAAGCACTTTCCATCTGCTTCTGCTGTTGTGGGCTTGGACTTTCTAGTAAATCACTACCTTTTGGGTCATGTTTGGTCACTGGAGAATCGGCCATGAAAAATTCCAAATAATAATCCTACTTCAACCCATAGGTGAGTCCTATTGAACTTTGTTTGATGGTAATGTGAATCATTAGCGTGATTATAGGAAATAATATCATTTCGAAATCCGCTGACATGTCGCCATATGCCCAACCAAGCCCTGTCGAAAGTGGCATGGATAATATCAACCCGTAGAAATATGTAGATTTGTATTGCGCTTGCACTGGTTCGATAACCACACATATTGGGCCAGAAAAGAAGGTCATGATGGTAATCAGTAAAACGACTACTCTAAACAGACCATCAAAATCATTGGCCGCAAAAAAAATGTGTAACATAAAAAGAAACGAGAAAAACATACCATATATGATTACAGCTCGGAATTGACCAACCATGATAGTACATTTACACACAAACAACTCTCACTCATAACGGTAACTGTTTGTATATAGGAATAATCTAAATATGTCGGTATTGTGATTATCATGTGCGTATTTTGTTTGTTTGTGTTGGCAACTCCTGTCGGTCACAAATGGCAGAAGGTATCGCAAAATTTCATGGTCACGACGCCAAATCCGCTGGCACACATCCAGCAAACAACATCGCTAGCAACGCCATAACCGTACTCGAAAATATGGGCATTGATACCGAGGGTATGAAACCAAAGAATTTGACATTATTCGATGTTTCGGATTTTGACTTAGTAATCTCGATGGGGTGCGGCGTTGAATGTCCATCAGTCAGGTTGGATGATGATTGGCAATTGGAAGATCCCGTCGGCCAATCAATTGCGGTTTTTGAAGAAACCGC
>DUKK01000031.1:0-8824 GCA_013329355.1 Candidatus Poseidoniaceae archaeon
GTAAACACGGACCGAAATTTTCAGGCGTGGGCATTGGTGCATCTTCTCCATAAACTACTGATGACGAGGCAAAAACAATTTTTTTGACCCCGTTAACTCTCATTGCTTCGAGAATATTGTAAGTTGCTATAGTACCCTGTTTCAAATCTGTATCAGTTACTTGGGTGCCCAGTCTAATGTCCGGATTTGCTGCCATGTGAAATACTACTTCGACGTCTTTGGTAACATGTAGCACGTCTGCCATTATGGTAATATCACCCGCAATAAATTCAACACTGCCGGCCTCTAGCTGATGGGATATCAGTGACAGATCACCACTGGATAAATTATCGATTACCCTCACCTCATAACCTGCATCGACTAGCTCATCAACTAGGTGGGAACCAATGAATCCTGCCCCACCTGTTACCAAGGCTCGCATAGAGTTTCCAATCATACCATCCGTATAAGACGAATGGTCAATGACTTTAGTTTGATAAACATAAGCGAAAATCAGAATATTTGCTGCAAGAGCAGTGGAGGTTTGATATGGCAAAGAATAGTAACCCGGAGAAAAATGAGATTGAAAATGAGAACAAAAGTAACCTAGTGGGTTATGTTAGAAAAAGCAACGCTGGTGGTGCGATCAAAGTATCTATCAACAGTGATGCATTTGCTGACTGTGACACCTATGTGACAAGTGATGGCCAAGAATATGTGCCATTAGTCATCTCGCTAAATGCTTTGAACAAGGTTTTGAGCGGCGAGCGAGTAGTTACCACAATCAGTCAGATAATGGATTAAAGTAACCTATGAGACGTAATATTTTGCATGATTCAAAACGTTTGAATCATTGACTCAGCCTTTGAGCTTAATGTCTCAATAAATTTTCGGATTTATTTGGATACGTTCTAAAATATCTCAATAAAATCAATAGCGCTATATAGTCTCAGAATTAGGCTGAATCGTGGAAGATGGGTGTTTCCGCTCTGGCGTTAAGCCGTTCATTGTTGCCGGTATGCCAGTGTTTAACGAAGAAGAAACCATTGGCACAGTAGTTACTCTGGCCATGAAGCACGTGGACGCAGTCGTTTGTGTTGATGATGGGTCCTCTGACTCAAGTGCTCGAATCGCTGAATCTTGTGGCGCAATAGTTGTTCGTCATCGAATCAATCGCGGCTATGGTGGAGCACTAAAATCACTGTTCAACAAAGTAAAAGAAATGAACGCTGATGCTTTAGTGCTATTGGATAGTGATGGTCAGCACGAGGCAGGCGATATTCCTAGACTATTGCAACCGATAATCGATGGTAGAGACGACTTCGTGATTGGTTCGAGGTTTATTGATGGCGGTGGTGGAACTGATATGCCAGCATATCGAAGATTGGGTATCAAAGTTATCACAGCGGCAAGCAATATGTCAAGGAACACATCAATCAAAGACACTCAATCTGGATTTAGAGCATTTTCCAAGCGAGCATTGGATTTGCTCAGATTCGATAGTGAAGGGATGGAATTATCTCTCGAAATGCTCGAGGATGCACATGAGAAGCACTTGAAGATAACCGAGGTGCCAACAGTGGTAAGGTATGATGTGCCAAAAGGATCTAACTTTACCGCAGTTTCCCACGGCTTCACAGTCTTATCGTGGGCCTTAATTTCCTTATCACACAAGAAACCAATTCTTGTTCTTGGTTTACCTGGATTGGGATTATTCGCCACTGGCGCCGCAATGGGGTTGAATTTAGCTCAGAATGTAACAGGTCAAATTGACAGCTATATCGGTCCGGGACTATCTGCGGTCTGGATAGGTGTGCTGGGTCTCGCACTCATGGCTACAGGACTTGTTTTACAATCTGCTAGAGGCTTTCTAAAACACTTGATAATTCGGGAATTCGGGCTTGATTGAATAAGTCAAACTGGCTGGTCTAGTAATCCTGTAACAGGATTGTTCAAATCCCTCACGCAGATGCACTAACCATGAGCGAGCCATCGACTTGGAAACAAGGTCGGCTCGATGTTGTCAAAGATAGGTTAGAAACCGCTAAACGAGCGGTATCTGAGAAATCTATGCAATCTCTGGACAACATGTACAGCAATGTCTTGACATCGCCTGCTACTGTAGTGATTTTATTGATTATTATCTCAGCATTTTTTGCTCAGCAAGGCATGGATTTCCAGTCTCAAATCGATGACGACGTGGAAATTTTCTTACCAGATGGGGCGCCATCAACCGAATTACTGCTCGAAGTTCGTGAAGAATGGTCAACCGATATTACAGTGATATACATCAGAACGGAGAATGCATTCGACATGTCAAGTGATGCTAATATCACAAATAAGAATATCCTAGATGTAATTAGTTGGGTTGAGGGTGACGAAAATAATGTTGACGGCGACTCTATAAGTCGTGGAATAGATTATGATAAAGACGACCACGGGGAAAACGACGGTGTGCTATGGATTATCTCCCCAGCACAAGTAATAAAAGAGATTAATTCGGCAGATGGCCGGTTCAACAACTCCTTGTGTGAACATGGAGTTGCTACTAGAATTCTTCTCGTGGATGAAGAATGGTGTTCAAATCTCCCCGGAGGTGGAGAATATGCCATCCCTGAGCAAGAAAGAATTGATACAATCATTGAGCAATCGAACGGGAGTTTTGACACGTTGATAAAAGACACAAATAACGACGGTATCTGGGACACTACAGCAATAATAGTCGGGATGAACCAAAATTTTGAGCTCATAGACGATTTCAATAATTTTGAAGAATTGTTAGCACACTTCGAAAGGGTCGTCGATAATCGACCTGAATCTGAGATAACTGTCATGACCGTCACTGGACTAACTAAGGTTCTCGAGGATATTTCTGACGCTATATATGAGGACCTGCTCATGATTCTGCCATGGTCAATCCTGTTTACTGTGTTGATTATTACTACTCTTCACAGGTCACTGAAAGTGGTAGCAATAACTGGAACACCGATAGTTATGGCGCTGGCGTTCACTTTTGGTTCATCGGTAATTCTAGACATCACATTGACACCGATGATTGTTGCCACCTTCCCGATATTGATTGGTTTAGGAGTAGATTATGCACTTCACATGGTCAATCGTATTGAGGAGGTTCGAAGAAAAGAACTTCAAAGAATGCAGGAAGAGAATGTTCGGCGTAAAAAAAGGGGCGAAAAGGAAGTGAAAGTTCCCGATTTATGGGATATGGAGTTCTACAAGAAGTGTGTATTAGAAATGGCCAGCTCAACAGGTGTTGCGGTGTTCCTATCAGCCATAACTACAGTAATTGGATTCTCTGTTTTGATTGCTCCACAAATAGTCACTGTCGCCCCAATAAGATCTGTGGGTGTTACCCTAGTTCTGGGTATTGCGTCAACGCTGGTGTTTAGCATCATACTTGTACCGACCATTGCTTGGATGCTACGATATAACAAAAGAACAAATCCAACTATGTGGAAAAATATCGGTAAATTCCCTGTCAAAGCCTTCCTCCCAATTGTCATAATTTTTGGTTCCATTACCTTTTATGGAATTGTCAACCTAGATTCGATGAATGAACCGATAACGGGGTCATCTGAGGCTCCTGATGGTATCGATTCGCTAAACTCCCTTGCTGAGTACTCAGAATATTTTAGTGGAGGTCAGACATCATTGTTTATTTTCAGTGCTGAAGAGCGCCCAAACAACAACAATACCGACCGGATAAGAGACTTACCAGTGCTCGATGTTATCGACGGCTTAGAGCAACGCATTGGCGAGGTGGAGAGAACTAATACAACAAGTATTATCACATTTTTACGAGCGATTCCTGTTACAATCGGATTAAATGAGGATGTTGCACTGTATCGAGGGAGCCTTTGGGATCTCTTACACGAGCCTTGTTGGGAATCTAATGATCCTGTTGAATGTCATGCTTGGCTGCTCTTGGATGCAAGCGGAGAGGGAGGTCGTGAACAGCTAAGAAAAGACATGGTCAATGTCGTTTTTGATACATTAAGTTATGAAGTCAAATCAATGCTACTCAATAAAGAGGGTACTAAAGGAATAGTATATGTTACTCAACCATACATGAATCTCAACGCAGCATCAGTATTACGCGACCAAATCGATGACATGTTAGTCGAGGATACGGGATTGGAAGGGACTGATTCATCTATTTTGACGGGTGGACTGCCGGTGTCACTCGATATCAATGAGGGGATTCATGATTCCCAAAATCTAACCACAATAGTAACTATGATTATTTTGACATTTGTGCTGGCAGTCGTATTCAGATCTTTCCGATTAGGGGTTATTACCATGATACCTGTTGCAGTGGTAATACTCTGGCAGCCTCTATTGATGAATAGTCCTGATGTCAATGTAAATATCTTCACGGCGATGATCGGAACTATTGTCTTCGGCATTGGGGTTGATGATGCGATTCACGTCATGCATCGTATCCAAGAAGAGGGTGAAACGCCTGTTGGAATTGCCAACTCAATCGAAGAAACTGGACAAACGATTTTTGAGACTACTATAACAACAGTAAGCGGTATTGGTGCTGGGTTTTTGGTCACATTTCCCGGACTTGAAAACTTCTTTATGATTATGTGCTTATTGATTATCTTTGCATTCATAACCAGCACATTCCTGATGCCGGCAGTAATAACATCCGAAAAAGTTACCAAATCAGCAATCAGAGGGGAATCATACTGGGTTGATTATGGCGAGGGAATCGCTTTAGCCTCGCCGATATCTATGAAACCGCTTGACGCGGTATTAGAAGATTAGCGAGGGAGTAGGGAGTAAGCCCCTTTCTGTTACCTATCGGCGACTGCATTCAACTTAGCATCCTACCTGTTCCTAGACGCGCAATCTCAATGGAACTGCTTGGACTTGCTCCTGTACGGTTGCTCGTTTCATCGACAATAGGGAAATCTCTGTCTTTCAACATCATTGTACAACCCCTACATCGTTCGTTTCTATTGCATTGACCAAACCATCTCTAGTTTCTCTCTTCTGTGAGGCACATGCGCTACGGAGAGGGGACTTTCCTCAGAGTCGAACTCTGTCAGCAGTCCTCCTACTCCCTCAATCAAAGGCTACTATATTTGTCATTTAGATTCTTCTGACATCATTTGTATGGATTGTCTCCGGGCGAATAGGGAGCCTGCTGTTGAACATATTGGTGATTTTGACTTGCATTTATTTGGTTATTTACCGTCTGGAAATTTTTATTCGGCGGCAAGCGCTGGTGCTGTTGTGGTTTTGGATTCCTTAAGCCAAATATCAGTACGGCAACAAGCGAAACTGCAAGCAGAAATATGACGATTAACAAAACGGGGTTTATTTCACCAAGACCTCCAAGGAATCCGTCTGAATCCCCGTCTTCGACGTAGAATGTATCTGTTTGAGCCGTTGGACCGCCAATAATAATGAATTCAATCCACATTGAGCCATCCCGATCTGGAGTCCAGCGATGGTTGAACACTCCATTTCCTCCAGAATTCACCTTTATTTGCTGTGAGTGAATTATTGTCCGAGCACCGTTACTCTCTACTCGCTCCACCCGTAATTGAGCATCTCCATCTGATTTACCAACATTCTGAATAACAACTGACAAATCGATTGACTTGCCAACCTCCAAGGCACCAGTGTAAGATATTGCAGGCTGCTTTAGTGCGTATTCTGGTAATTGTTGTTCCAACTGCCAGACTGCAAATGGGGTATATACCTCATCAGATACTGAGCCAAATGAATTACCAGCCATGTCGCTGCCGCTCACCCAAATGCGTAATTCTAAGGCTTCTGTTCTCAGTTCTTCAGATATCACGGCGTCTAGGTTAATTGGATATGAGCCGGTAATCGAATCTCCAAATGGCATAGCACCCAGTATCGAGATTTGTCCAAAACCATTGGCAATACTGGAAGAAGCGAAACCAAAGCCTGAGGGGTGAACCTCCCATTTTAGATTCATCGAATTTTGATCTAGAAAACTATTTTCAGATAGAGTCATTAGAAGTTCGAGATTCTCCCACTCAGCCTCTTCAATTACTTGACCGGCTTGTGGATAATCTATACTTTTTATCGAAGGTTCCTCGTCATCAACTATGAACCATAATAGCGGTGAATCGGGCTCAATGATGGTTGCCCCATTTGGTGGATTTTTCAGTGAAACCTCAAGTGGATAATTGCCAGGGTTTGCGGGAGAAATTATACTACCATTGAACAATCCTTGTAGGTAATTAACCGGCGCTTGATTCAAGCCGAGTGTGAACAGCAATTCTAAGTCTTGCAGCACTGAGCGCTGGGTTTTGACCCAGTTTAATGAACCATTTATTGTGATATCTTCTCTTGCTTTGACCCAGGAACCCGTTACTGAATCGTTGTTACCCGAGGTGGTATAGGATAGCGATTGGCGATTTATTTCCATCTCACCTGAATAGCGCCAGTTTAAATCAGCAAGTTCTATGGTTGTAGATTGTTTATTCAGGTCAGTGAGTTTTATCGACGGAGTACGAGTTATACTATCATCTGGGTCAAAACCCCATTTAAGTTCAAAATCAATGACAAAACGTCCAGAGTTGGTAAACAGTTGAGACCCACTATCACCAACCATTTCGCAGCTGTTGATTTGAATATACAGTGTTGATGTGGAACATATATTTGATTGCCGATTCCAAAATATTGTAGAAGAATCGGGTTGATTGATAGACAAATCTAGTTCAATTTCGGTAATGTCCGTTATACCATTTTTATCCCAGACTGGTATGCTTAAATCGATTGATTCACCAGGATGCAACCAAGGTAGGAAACCGTAATCCCAAGACAATTCTGAGTAGCCAAGTTGCGGAGAGCCGTCACTACTAATAAGCAGGTTAAACAGTGGATTTGAGATATTTCCTGAATCTGTTAGTATATTGCCCGCTGAGTCAGCAACTGCCAGCCAGCCCTGTACATATCCACCATCTGGAGCATCGGAAGAATCTAGTTCATAGCTGTATACTCCCTCTAGTTGAGTTAAATCTGCAGGCTGACTCAAGTCATATCTGACGACCTCGGATAAGTCAATCTGACCATTTTGATTAAAATCGTGTTCCCATGAATACCACAGAACTATCTCTGCTTGCGTAGGCAGGACAGGTCGATCCGTAACCGTAAACTCGAGCATTGTTGATGGGCTGGATTGAAAATGATCAAACTCATCAATATTCATTGACAGTAATTGTGGGTTTACTGCGTCATAGCGGAATAATAGACTGTTTGACACTTCATATGACACTGATTGACCTCGTAATGGTTGAATATCTATTTCTAGTTGTACTGTTTCACCGACAATTGGTGTAACCCATGGTATCGAAGCAATTCCCTCGCTAATTATCGAGGTCGAACCATATTCATTCCCATTTACTAGCAGCCTAACAAGTGCATGTCCAGTGCGTGGTGCGGTGCCCTCATTGCCTTCGAAGCCCAACTGCGCTTGAATTACAACCGGTTCGCCACGCTGGCTTTGGAGATATGGGAATTGATTGTCAGTGGGAACACCGTTCGAGCCAATTATGGTCCAACTCTTAAGCGAAATATCATTCTCTACGCCCTGAGAATTGCCCAGTCCGAATGACTTGCTAACTGACAACATTGGTCCGTTTTGAGATACCAGATTTACCGACGCAAGCATAAATTCCTCGTCATCCCATTCAACAGGGAACTTGAAACGATGGTGGAACTCAAGCGTATTTGCGGTTCCTGTCATACTAATACCACCATTGGTTCCCAAGTCTGACCAAATCAGCGGTATACCGTTCTGGACACAGTTATTCACTCCATTTCCAACTACAGGTAAAGTAACAGTGCTACACCTAAGTTGGGCAACATCGTTTTCGCCAATTAGATTAAAGTCAACAAGCCATGAACCACCCTTGACAAAATTTTCCGGGTTGGTCACACCAACACTGGAAAAATCGAATGAACTTATGATGTCAATCCAGTTCATTGAAGGAGTGAAAGTATCGGTGACATTGCTGACCGTCATTTCGATTGGGTTCACCGATGGTGCTGTAGTGACGGTATTTACCGTCATTCTAATGGCACCAGTACTCTTCATTCTTACTGGGATTGAGACCTCACGATAGCCGTTTACAATTGGTGAGTTTGGCAGGACACTGTTCAAACCTATTATCAGACCATCTGAACCAATGAAATCTAGGTTTATTTCAGAGTCATATGTCGCCATTAGACCACCAAAATTAATGCTTGAAGTAGTAGAAGATGAACCAATTTTTAGCTTGAGTTCGGCAAATTGTAATCCATTGAGATTCACCCCCGATATAGATTGAGATATTGCATTGTTAATACTGCTTATTTGTGAGGGAGTAAGGCGAACTAGCGTAACCTGAGAAAAATCACCTAGTGAACTAGTAAGAATATCCTGATTGTTGTGTGAAAGAGTTAGGTATGGATTGATAAAATTAGTGCTGGGACTAGCGACTGCAAACTCTAATTTACTGACACCTTTGGTTGGGAGATAAACCGAAAATTCGGCTGGAGCTGACGTGCTGCTTTGTTGTGTTGTCCACAATGAGTCGTCTGATAATGTGTCCTGAATTCCTAATCTACCAATGCCAGTCCTGTCCATGGTCCAGTCACTAATTCCATCTAACCCAATGTCAAGTTCTAAACCATCAACAACGCTAGTTCTGATCATTTCAACAGCAATCTTGTCAAAAACCCAACTTCCGCCTGTTGAAACTGCACGAAACATTATCGAGAATTGTGGTTCTGACATAGATTGAAGGTTATTATTTGGCAAAATAGTCCACGACTGTCCAGAATCAAGCGAGTACTC
>DUKK01000031.1:9209-13231 GCA_013329355.1 Candidatus Poseidoniaceae archaeon
CGTATGTAGTACTCAGAACTCTCCATTGTTCCTGTTCCAGAGACTGACCCTGAACTCCACCCAACTCCACTTAAAGTCCAACCATATAATGACGGGTTAGAGTCGAAATCGTCATGTAGTAATCCATCGAAATGTATTCCATGAACAACCGGTAATGAACCAGTATTAGTGGCCATATCAATTTGGAGTTTAAGAAGCGGATAGGACTCCCAATCAATCAAACCAAGGTCTAACATAACTTCTGTCAGGCCGTCAAAACCAGGGATGGTCAAACCTGTAGCAGCATCCAACAGTGACCATTCAAAATCAGCATCTGGCAGGATGTATGCGTCCATATACATCATGCCATATGATCTAGGTTCACCTTGTCCTGATAATTGTGGGCCAAACGCTGGAGAGGTCCATGAGCCCTCACCGTTCCCGGCACCACCAGTTGGTGTGATGACTATGTCATCAATCCAAGCGGTGTCCTGACCTGAGTTGACACTACCATCTTTCGTATACTTCCAGGTTAGTGTTTGAGCAGTGGCTGGGAGATTAAATGTATGGGTTCCGCTGGTTATGCCTGCCCAGCGTTGATTGAAACCAGTTGTTCTACTACACCCCGTATTATCGATACAAAACACTAGGTAATCAAAACTGCTTTCGGATGAAACCTGATATCGGAATGTCCCAGAACCGGCAGGAATAGATGACACATCAAGGGTTAGCGAAGTGAGCTGATTAGCGCTAATAGGTCCCGCCTGCGCGGTTTGGCTACCGGAAATTACTGTGCTGGACTGGATATACCAGTTGCTGGTGCCACCTAGTGTCCACTCCGGACCAAAACTCCCAGACTCGAAGTCCCAAGACCATTCCTGAGGTAGCAATGATAGCGATGAGGAGTTTACATCAACCCCAGAATACGACGTCGAGCGTGAAAAATCAACACTATCGGTAAACGAGTAAGCCGTAGAGGTTGCTAAATCAGCAGATTTTATGTCTAAATTCATTGTTTGTACTACTTGTCCATCAGGAATTGAAACTTTCACCTTTTCAACAGCACCGTAAGGAAAGGACCCAATAGCTATTTTTTCCTCTTGGCCCAGAACTTCAGAGCTACCATCATTTTCCACTAAAACTGTTGACTCGTTGCTCGAGAAGTAATGGGCTTGCGTGGAAACAGCAAATAGCAACAGCAGGAATACCGCTACGCCCTGCTTGCCGCCGCCCTTCGCCATGGTTCCCCACAGGTTATCAAAGGTCAAAACCTTTTACCAAGCGGTTAGCACCAATATTAAGCACAATACTCAATAGCCTAAGGACCTATCACAAAACATGGACCGGGTAGAATTGCTGAAACAGCAAGCTGGGATTGAGGCCTGTATTTATGTCAAAAATGGGATGAAAGTCGGCCTAGGCACAGGGTCAACAGTAAAGCATACAGTCATAGAACTTGGGAGAAAAATCAATGAAGAAGGTTTAGAAATTGTCGGTATACCTACCTCTTTAGCGACAGAGAAATTAGCCAAGAAGGTTGGAATACCACTAATCGACCTAGCTGAATGTAGCCATTTAGATGTCGTAATTGACGGAGCTGATGAGGTTGACGGAGAGTTTAACCTAATCAAAGGTGGAGGTGCAGCATTAGTGCGCGAAAAGATTGTTGCACAGGAATCTCTGTCGATGATTGTCGTCGCCGATGAACGAAAAATGGTTGGTGTCTTAGGCGCCTTTCCGTTACCAGTTGAGATTACCCCCTTTGCTTATCAATCAACCATAAATCAACTTGCTAAATTGTTAGATTGTCGAGTAAACTGCCGAATGTCCGGTGATAACCCAGTTGTGACTGATAACGGTAATTACATTGCTGATGCTCATTGCGGCCCGACAATTAATCAACCAGTCTATACTGAAGCCGAAATACTGAAAATCGCTGGGGTAGTGCAAGTTGGATTATTCAACAACATGTGTGATGTTGTGGTTGTTGCGAAAGATAGCGGCGTTGAGGTGTTAACCAACCCCAACGGTAGAATGGTATAATGGTATTAATCAATCAATCATTAAATACGTAGTCTAGCAGGGCGCAATGGGCCTGTAGCTTAGTCAGGTAGAGCGACGGACTCTTAATCCGTCGGTCGCGGGTTCGAACCCCGTCAGGCCCGCTAATCAGCCACCGCAATTACTGAGGAAATATCGATGAATCCGAAATTGTGAGAATCATCACTCGACAGTGGGTCAGGATTATCTCCAACGACAAATAACTTCTTACCATTTATTGCCGAAATCCGTTTTGCTGCGGTGATATTGTTATCAAAAGGATGCATGAAAATTACTACTTGGCCGACGAATATTTCCTGCCCTACGTATTCGCTGCAGATAATCTCTTGACCATCTTCTAAAGATGGCGACATACTACTGCCGCGGATAGTTACTTGCAGTTTTCCCATAACATCAGCTAGCTCTGACCCATGGGACTTCTCTTCCCTTAGCGGACCAGAATAGGTGGTGAATTTTCTCTACTGCATCCATCAGTTCTTGTGCATGCTGTGCTGATACCTCAACCTTACAAGCGCTACATAGTTTAGCAGCTTGCCAAAATATGTCATGCAAATCTGGTTGGGATTCTACGTGAACTGGTTTAAAAAAGTCTGTCCATAAGACCAGTAACTCTTTTTTGCATTTTTGGGCTTCCTCTTCCTTGATGGCTGCGTATCGGCTCATTGTATTGATGTAGGTTGCTGATCCAGAGTCAGCAGAATGATTTTCGGCTAATGTAAGCATCTTTTTGGTCATTGATTGTACTGCTTCTGCTGCAACACGTGCACTTGCAGGGTCATAAACACCGCACGGTCCGTCACAGTGGGCACTGGCTTCGATTCTGTTCATGATGAAGACCAACCGGCATCATCTTATGAATATGTGGTATTATTTAACAACAATTTTTGTCCCAGCCTTACCCCTGAGTGCCTTGAGAGCGTCTCCCGGCTGACATAATATTGCAGTAAGTGATGGGTTGTGCAGAGATGCCTCCATCAGGCTACCAATTTTTGGCCCCATCGAGCCACTGGGAAATTCGCCTTCAGCTAGATATGATTCGCAATCGTCCAGGGTCAACTTTCGGTGGGAAATCTCATCCGCTGTCCCAAAACTGGTTTTTACAGAGTCTACCGAAGTTGAAATGATCAGTGCATCAGCGTTCATTTTGATGGCGATCAATGCCGATAATCTATCTTTATCGATTACTGCAGGAACACCGACATAGCTGTCAGGATTTTTGATTATCGGAATTCCTCCGCCACCACCACAAATTACTACGGCTCGTAACTCAACAAGTTTTCTGATTACCTCAATATCTAACACATTCATCGGCATCGGACTAGCAACCACTCTGCGCGGTCCGTTGACTGTCTCGGCTATGTCCCAATCAGCAGTCATTACCAATTTATCAGCCAAAATTGGACCCACAGGTTTGGTTGGCAAAATAAAACCTTGATCGCTGGGGTCAACCTCAACTCGAGTGATTATGCATGCCGTTCGCTCAGGACGCCTTCTTTTTAGCAGAATGGAATCTAGATGCAGTGCTAATGAGTGTCCAATCATTCCTTGAGTTGCAGAAACCCATTCATCCATAGTGTGGCTTAATTCTCCGTCTAATTGCATCAAATGACCAACCTGGGGACCGTTACCGTGGGTGAGTATGACGCCCCATCCAGATTCAAGTAAATCTACCACATCACTCATTACTTTAGCTAAAACATCAGCCGATTGGGCTGGATTAGGGGATAGTGGATTTTGTAAGGCATTGCCACCTATGGCATACACGGCTACCTTGTGCATTGGTTGATTAAATCAAATGATGAGTTTGAGGTTTTCCATTGTGCAACCAAAATTTGGTTGATTTACTGGGTTAAGAAATTAAGCGACATTTCAATTACAGGTGCTTCTAGGGGATAATGGTGACGCTATGAAGACTATGTGGATTTCAGATATCTTAGAAGGAAAACACGACGGTCAGCAAGTGGAGCTAAAGGGTTGGGTCA
>DUKK01000118.1 GCA_013329355.1 Candidatus Poseidoniaceae archaeon
ACGTTTGGGTTTTCAACTCGGCAAACGCACGAATCTCAGTGAATTCGAATCAATTTATGGTTTCAAAGGTGATACCAACCTTGCCCATGTTCAGGCTCCCATGGTGCAGGTAGGGGATATACTACATCCTCAGACCGAGGAATACGGTGGCCTAAGACCCATCGTTGTCCCTGTAGGAGTGGACCAAGATCCGCACTTAAGACTAACAAGGGGTATTGCAGCAAAGTCGAACTGGTTCAATATTAAAACTAACAACGGGCCAGGAATTTTAATTGGTCTCTCAGTCCAAGATGACAACGCAGAGATATTTGGCCAACAAGCCAACGGCAGAATAGACAAATCAAAAGTAAGCGCCATCTTCGCACAGGTTGTTGAGCGCCTAACAGAATTAGGTTTCTCGGATATTAATTCCAACCCGAAACAAGGAACCATAGTTGTTCCAAGCGCAACAAAAAAGGACACGACTCAAATAAGGCTTAGGTTACTACAATTAGAGAGAGAAATGGGTGGTATGGGGCTTTTAGCACCATCTTCGACCTACCACCACTTTGCTGTTGGGTTAACAGGAGAAAAAATGAGCAGCAGTAAGCCAAAAACCACAATATTTCTAGACGATGATATCTCAACAATCACAAAAAAGATTAGGAAAGCATACTCTGGGGGTCAATCAACCATTGAAGAACATCGGCGCTTGGGTGGTAATCCTGATATTGATGTGGCATATCAATATTTGATGTATTTTTTTGAGCAGGATGATTCATATCTTGCAGAGTTGAACGCAGATTATCGGAGCGGCAAGATTCTTGCCGGAGATATGAAACAGATATGCATTGATCAGGCTACTGAGTGGATGAATAATCACCATGAATTGCGCTCGCAGACCGAACACATGATTAGTAATTTTCTCGCACCCGACTCGAAGTAATTAAGCCGAAAACACCGCTGGATCAGGCCCAGTAGGTAGTGTAGCAATTTCCTCAGGTGTTAATTCCCTTTCAATTGCCGCTTCATCCATAATCATCGAGTGTCCATGAGGGTCGAGTAACTCAAGTGTAAATGGGTTAGAGTTTTCTTCATCAATGGTAGTTAGTTGAGTAATTATCTCTTCTAACTGACTTATCTCGTTCATGGTTTGTGATAAATCAGTAGTTTGCTTTTCAATTGATTTGTCTGAGACATCGTTCTGTAGGTCCCTCAAAACCATGTTTATGACCTCGACAAACCGATTTATTACACCCTCTACATTTGATACATAGCCAGTGGCATTGCTACCTGGATTAACCTGTAAATCAAGTTCAGGTATTCTAATCGTGCAGGAAGATGAACGCACGACTCGGGATTTCAATTGGTCTGGATTCACCATTAATAATGACCAGCATCCAGCCTTTTGTCCCTCAGCAGGTATGAAGTCAGTTTGCTTCCAACCACATGAATGGCACAAAACCGTAACCTGGGTGTGTTCACCGAAATAAGGTATTTCATCGATGTGAGCAATCATGTAAACCTCCCCTTTTTGATGACAAATAGGACAAGCTATGTCGACAGGTGATTCTTGCACTATAATCTTCTCCGACCTAGTTCTTCAGCGCCGGCGGCAAATGCTTCCATTTCCACACCTTTCAGACCTCTACAACCTGGCGGTAGCAACATTAGTCTAGTGTCAGTTAGTTGTATAATTTGACCGCCTAAATCTCCTTCAATGAATACGTGCATGGCATCGAGCGCGGCATTAAATTCTGTGTCCCGCTTAATCAAGCGCCCCATTTCAACAATTGAAGCGTGACCATCCGCTAACCAATCCAATAGTGTTGATGTGCCAGTTATGTCATTTAACACGGCACGGTGGACTACTAAGCCGGTATTGCTTGGGGTAATTGGTGGGTCCGGATACTTGTTTCCCAAGTTGTGATATATCTTGGTTGAAGGTACTTGATTTTGTGTTCTTGATTCACTCATGCTCGGCATCTCAAACGTGCTGAGTGAGTCGCCAGCGCGCTTTGACTCATTAGCGTCTGCTTCTTTGAGCATTTTATCCGCCTTCGCTAGTTTATCTAAATCAGGCATGCTGGGTAGTTCAACATCGGCAAATGAATCGAGTGAAGACTGACGAGGGTCATCCTTCTTCTTGCGCTTCATGTCTATGTCTGAGTGTTCATAGCACAATAATACTGCGATTGATAACGCAAAACATATTCATTTTGTGTGGGTTTGGTTACGGCCAAATATCAATATTGAAATATATTGTGCTGCAGCGTATTCTGCACCAATGTTCAAAAGGTGCCGACAGTAGGGATTATCAATGATGATGGATAACAACACAAATGTGCTGAAAACCGGCACTAGCACGCTAGGTATTACATTCAAAGGTGGAGTCGTTGTTGGTGCAGACCACAGGGCTACAATGGGTCATTTTATCGCTAACAAATCAGTGCAGAAGTTGTTCAAAATTGGTGATCGTCTAGCGCTCACAACAGCTGGACTCGTCGGGCACGCCCAGTCTCTCTCACGCACACTCTCAGCAGAGGTCGCTTTGTTTGAATTACGCCGACAACAGCCGATGACTGTCAAAGGAGCTGCCACGCTTACTGCGAACATACTCTCGGGCCGACCTCACTGGGTTCAGTTACTCATTGTTGGTGTTGATGAAGACGGTGGTCACGTTTATTCGATTGATTCAGCCGGTGGCTCAATCCCCGATGTTTACTGCGCTACGGGGTCTGGCTCACCATACATGTATGGTGTCTTGGAGGACGGATTCAAGCCCGACATGACTGAGACCGAAGCATTGAAGCTTGCAGCACGAGCCCTACATGCGTCGGGTCAGCGTGATGCAGCCTCAGGCAATGGTATGGACCTCGCTGTAATAACCGAAAAACACGGCTTCGTATTACAAACACAAGACCAAATCAAAAAGCTACTTTCTTGATATAATATTCCCGCAGTTTTCTGCATTGTGCTTGACACATGTGTTGCTAGACTGTGGCATCATTGGGTGAAAAAATGCGCCTTACATTTAAACAATTAAAAGACGAGATTGCTAAAATAGTTCCAAAATCAATAAGCTACAAGGTTGATTTGGAAGCTGGAGATATTGCTATAGTTACTGACTCTCCAAAAGAATTTGGTGGTGGAGATGGCTTGGTCGGTAAAATCGCTAAGAAAGTTAAGCGGAAAATCAAAATCCGTCCTGATCCCGACATAGTCAAACCAGAGCAAGAGGCTCGAACAATAATTGAATCTGTGATACCTGAAGAGGCTCAAATCACTCAAATTTACTTTGATGCATGCTTCAGCGAGGTCATAATACAGTGCAAGAATCCGGGAGAAGCGGTTGGCCGTCGAGGAGCCAATGTGAGTGAAATAAGGGATAAGGCCGGATGGATTCCAATCGTCGAAAGAACTCCTCCGCTCTTGTCAAAAACCGTCCACGACATCAGAGGATATCGACAAGCAAATGCCGAAGAGCGAAAAAAATTGCAAAAGGATTTCGGCTTAAACATGCACAGACCACAACGCCCTGGCTCCACTTGGGCTAGAGTAACCGCCTTGGGGTCATACAGAGAGGTTGGCAGAGCATGCCATCTAGTAACTACAAATGAGTCTAGAATTATGATTGATGTTGGGGTAAATGTTGCAAATGACCAAGATCCAATGCCCTTCTTCAATGCTCCCGAGGCGCTTCCAATGGAAAAAATAGATGCGGTGATTTTGACACATGCACACCTAGACCATGCTGGTATGTTACCAGTTTTATTCAAATATGGTTACCGTGGCCCGGTGTTTTGCACACCTCCAACCCGAGATTTGATGCTGTTACTTCAAACCGATTATCTCAAAATCAGTGGTTCAGAGGGTCGAATGCCACCCTACAGTATGGAAGACATTAGGACCTGTCAGAAGCATGTCGTTGATGTTCCTTGGGATCAAACCACCGATATTGCGCCCGATATAAAGATGACATTTTCAAACTCCGGTCACATCATAGGATCATCAGCAGTACACCTACACATTGGAGATGGTAAACACAATCTGCTCTTTAGCGGTGACCAAAAATATGAGAAATCATGGTTGTTTGATGCGGCTAACACTAGATTCCCGCGGGTTGAATCTCTGGTTTTGGAATCAACTTATGGATCAGAGGGAGACTACCAACCATCTAGGCAAGAAGCAAATCAAGAACTGATGGATATAGTCTCAAGAACGATCAATCGGGGTGGCAAAATAATTTTCCCAGTATTCGCGGTTGGCAGAAGTCAAGAAGTTATGATTGCCATAGATGAGTTATTCCGTTCAGGGACAGTAAAGCCAGTACCTGTATGGTTGGACGGCATGATTCAGGAAGCAACCGCTATCCATGCTGCCCACCCAAATTACCTAACCAGCAGTTTACGAAAATCTCTTCTCAAAGATGATGGCGGCAATCCATTTAGTAACGAGTGGTTCAGACCAGTAAAAAGTAGAGATTTAAGAGAGAATATACTGATGGACTCATCTCCATGTATTGTATTGGCAACCTCAGGCATGATGAACGCAGGTCCAGTAGTCGAGTACTTCAAGAACTGGGCTCACAGTGAACGCAATTCATTGTGCTTCGTTGGTTACCAAGCAGAGGGCACACTTGGTAGAAGATTGCAAAAGGGATTCAGCGAGGTGCCAATGGTGATAAATGGCCAAACAGAAATTGTCAAAGTAGGTTGTGAAATGACGACAATAGATGGCTTTTCAGGACACTCGGACCGCCGTCAGTTACTCGAATTTGTAGAGCAGATAAATCCAAAACCTCGTAATATTATATGTCATCATGGTGATTATCACAAGTGCAATGAACTCGGTCACACTCTCAGAGAACGGTATAAATGCCGAACGTATGCACCGAAAAATCTTGAAACTGTCAGACTAATATAATCACATCAATGGTATATCTAATCCTGAATCTAATGGGTTTGGAATGCTATCACTCTCCGACAACTCAACGCTCTTATCAGGATCGACATGCCTCTTTTGTTCGAGCACACCGGGATTGGCTCTAGAGATTTTTTCATTTGCCGAATGTTCGGTAAAAAAGTTCCAGAATATAATTAACATCACGATGATTGTAAAAGCTAGGAAAATAGTTGAGAATGAAGCACTATTACCATTATTATAAGTCATTAGACCTACTATTACTAACAAACAAGCAGCGGCTAAAATCAGTAGTGACGAGGTTCGAACCACATACTGCGATAACCATTTCATTCAAGAACCTCTTGCGTCTGTCGAAACACATGAAGCCTGGAAGAGTTCCCAAAAGTTGCCACGGTTGGCTAATGACTGCTGTCGCTCCTTGGGGTGAAAATTCAGAGGATGCCTACGACCAGGGTTTAGTCGAACTTGGCCTAGGTGACACACGACTCATTGAGGCAAAGGGAGCAATGCTACCACTAAATTTTGAAGCAACACCACCTAGACCCCTACCGATGGGTTCACTGGTGGAGTGTCACATGGCCACCTCTTATGCATATGATGGCGCTAGCGCTTGCGCTGGGGTAGCATGGGCTTCTTGTGTGACACCAGAAGGGGATGAATGTGCTATTGTTGCAACCATAAGCACGGCTTTGGATTATGAGGAAACCTCGCTATTACTCCGTAGAAATTTACAGAGGCGTCTTGCAACTAGGGACCTAGAGGTTGTAAGTTTTGATGTTGCGGTTGATGAGGTTACGGCTGGAGCAGATCATTATGGTGTAGCAATGGCGGCATTAATCATGCCAAATTCACTAACACTAGGCGGGCGACAATCAACAGGACCGATAAGAGGTGGCCTGACAGTACCCGAAGAAAAGCAACAAAAGCGCGTCGACGTAAAAGCCCCCGCTGCTCCTGCCTTGAGACCCGGCAGCAGAAGGGGTGGGAGTAACAACACCGATTTCTCACTGTGACGACATATACAATAACCCTCGACACGATTGTTTACCATGGCAGAGTCTTGGAAGGTGTTTCGATGTTCTGCGTGTGGTATGTGCCACGGTCGAAAGTCAGTTGGACATAATTGTCCGCATTGTGGTCAAAGAATCAACGAATCAACACCTGTAGTGGATAAAGCGGTGAATTCAACGGAACTGCGGATGAAAGTTTTGATGGCAAACACCCCTCCCGAACTCAGAGAATCGCTGGCAAAGAAACTCAGCGATTCTAATACACTAATTAATAGCAACAAATCATTCAATGCAGCACTTGGTCTCAGGGAATTACGCAAGTTAGTCGATGATCGAGGCAATGTTGCAATCGAGGCAGTGACACAACGATTTAGCGACTTAGGGTTTCATGACGAAGTATCGGAATTTCTCAATAGTGCCGAGGCTCAAGGAGTGATTGTAAGGGTAGGAGATGGAATCTGGCAATTTCTTGAGTGAAGTTGATAATAGGTAAGCCGTGGCCAAGGATAACGGGCGTATGGGTTAGTTTGGCCTATACTCGGGCGTTTGGGACGCTTGGACCCAAGTTCAAATCTTGGTACGCCCACCACAATTGATTATTCTGATTTAGAATGTACCCAAATAATGTGATATCCAAACTGTGTTTTGATGAATTTTGTTGGCATCACATCAACATCAGATTGCCATACTGCATCTTCAAATTGCTTGACCATTTGTCCTTCAACAAATTCACCAAGGTCCCCTTTCTTTGAACCACTTGGACATGTTGAGAATCGTTTTGCGAGTTTTTTGAAGGTCTTCAGTGGATTTCTGGCAGCTGAAATTTCGTCAATTATCTTTCGAGCAGACGGTTTATCCGGAACTAGAATGTGTCTGACGTGGGCTGAGCGTGGATTATTCCTTTTGTCATGTCT
>DUKK01000162.1 GCA_013329355.1 Candidatus Poseidoniaceae archaeon
TAATGTTTTCACTATTGCCGAAATTACTCGGTAGCCATTCAAGAGTATTGGTCCTGTCACCTATGTATGGAGAATATTTGCATATCCTAACTCATCTAATTTCTTGTCATGTGACCCACTTTCCGCTGTATTCAGAGGACAAATTTGTTATCAACACGGAGGATTTTGTCCGCCTAGCCCGTCAACACGATGCGGTTATTATGGTCAACCCAAACAGTCCAACTGGGATTTATCATCATGACTTAGCGAATGTTGTTGACAGAATATTATCATGCGATAAATCTCAATCAGAGTGTAAGATGATTTGGGTTGATGAGACCTACATTGATTATGTTCCCGAAGCCAAATCATTAGAAAATCTGTCACAGATTCATGATGAGTTGATTGTTTGCAAGAGTATGAGTAAATGCTACGCGTTATCGGGCTTACGAGTAGCCTACGCCGTCACAAATAAAGCTCGGGACCTTAGGCGATTTATCCCTCCTTGGGCAGTCAGTCTACCAGCGCAGTTAGGTGCGATTGCAGCACTTGACAACCCGAGCTATTACCGCGAGCAATATTCTCAAGTTCACAAAAACCGGGCAAAATTGAATCGGGAATTAATTGATTTAGGCTTCACAACCTACCCCAGTGTTGCCAATTTTATCCTGACAGAATTACCGAAGTCGGTCAATTACAGTTCACACCAGTTCATCATGCTGTGTCGTGAATTTGATATTTTCATACGCGATGCGGAAAATATGGGTATTACGCTTGATTCTCGCTACGTCAGGTTCGCCGTCAAAAGTCGAGCCGAGAATCAACGAGTAACCGATTGCTTGAGAAAAGTTCTGTCAGTCGGCTAATGTGTGAAATGTAAAGATTCAATAGGTGAGTCTCCTCTATTAGCCTTGTAGGCGATAGCATGAGTGATGTTCGAGATGTAGTGATAATTGGTTCAGGACCCGCCGGCTACACCGCCGGGTTATACACTGCCAGAGCAATGCTGAATCCTCTAATGTTTGCTGGATATATGTCCGGGGGTCAATTGATGCTTACTTCAGACATTGAGAACTTCCCTGGTTATCCCGAAGGAATTGGGGGTCCGGAGATGATGATGCAACTTCGAGAGCAGGCGGAGAGGTTCGGTCTCGAGGTCCAAGACCGCAATGTTGAGTCTGTTGATTTATCCGAACGCCCATTCAAAGTGCTTGTTGAGGGTGAGGAGTATTTGACAAATGCGATTATAATCTCGACTGGAGCAGAATCAATTTGGCTGAATGCGCCAGGTGAAGCAGAACAAAAGGGGCGGGGAATTTCTACCTGCGCAACCTGTGACGGGGCGTTCTTCCGTGACGAGGAGGTATTGGTAATCGGTGGTGGAGATTCGGCCTGTGAAGAGGCAACTTTCCTCACACGCTTTGCCTCAAAAGTCACCTTAGTCCACAGACGAGATGTATTTCGAGCAAGTACCATCATGTATGAGCGTGCCGCAAAGAATGAAAAAATCGAAATCAAAACCTTCAGGCAAGTAAAGCAGTGGCTATCTGATGAAAATGGCTTAACAGGGGCGGTGTTAGAGGATCCACGAGATGGTTCAATAGAAGAAATTGCTGCAACTGGTGCGTTTATTGCAATTGGCCACAAACCTATTACCGGATTTTTGCAGTCTCAGGTTGAGACAGACGAGAATGGTTACATTATTCACCAGCAACATACAATGACCTCAGTAGAGGGTGTTTTTGCGGCTGGTGACGTGGTGGATACACGGTATAAACAAGCCATCACTGCAGCTGGGATGGGTTGTCAAGCAGCAATGGATGCAGAGAAGTGGCTGGAAGAAAACTTGCATTGAGTGACCCATTTAATTCATCAATTAGCATGTGCTGCGATGGACATGGTCGACATCGAGAGGTATGCAAGACATATCTCACTGCCTGATGTCGGCATAAACGGACAACAACTGATTGACCAATCAAACGTATTAGTCGTTGGAGCCGGCGGGCTTGGCAGCCCGGTCTTGATGTATCTAGCCGCCGCCGGCATTGGTCATATCGGGGTAATCGATGATGATGTGGTCGACTTGTCAAATCTTCAACGACAAATTATCCACAGTGAATCAGATATCGGGACTCCCAAAGTCGACTCGGCCAAAACGCGAATTACTGAAATTAATTCTGCTATCAAAGTGACAACCTGGAATGAACGTTTATCACCAGATAATGCAGAAGAAATATTCAGAGGATGGGACCTTGTCATCGACGGTACAGATAACATCCCAACCAGATATTTAGTTGACGATGTGTGCAATATCTTAGGTATTCCTTGGGTATATGGTTCAATCTATAGATTTGAGGGGCAGGTCAGTTTATTCAATTATAAGAACGGGCCGTGTTATCGCGATTTATTTCCTGAACCACCGCCACATAATGCAATACCATCGTGTGCAGAGGGTGGAGTATTTGGGGTTCTACCCGGATTAATAGGTTCTATGCAAGCCACAGAGGCACTCAAAATAATCCTTGGTCGGAACCAATCTCTGTCCGGTAAACTGTTACTCTATGATGCTGACAATATGACCACTAGAATGCTTAATTTTGCTAAACAGTCAAACACGTCGCCTAACCTTAACGAGGTTAGAAAAATGTTTGAAGACAGTGGCTGGTGTTCTAGCGCTTCCTCATCGAACAATCAAATACCAGAACCCCTAGCGAATAGTGAAACCATGTTTAACCACCTTTCAGTTGCTGAGTATCAAGCAAAAAAGTCGGATGGGTGGGAACCATTTCTAATCGATGTTAGATCAAATCTAGAATATTCACAAACTAAGGTCTCATCTACCAATCTACAAGTTCCCCATGAAGAGATTCTGTCAAAGCAGAACCTTATTCCAAGAGACAAGGATATCATATTATTGTGTCGAAGTGGCATGCGATCACAGATCGCCGCTATGTATTTGCTAAATGCCGGTTTCTCTGGCGCTCGACTATTCAATCTTGATGGCGGTATCATTGCTTGGCGAAAACATATACCTAGAGACATCGAATAGTGACCTTTGTCGACTTATTTTAATGGGTTAGTCTGAATATTCCGCTCGCCCGTATTAGATGATTCAGTTTTCTACCTGTTTCGGCAATTTGCGGGATGAGGTTCAAATGTTGGAGTTTCTGTTCGTTGTTAGGGGGGAGTGTTTTGGCCAAGGTTATTGTTGCCGACGAAAATGAGGGTAGAAGGACTCTCCTCGCCAACACTCTTGAGCGCGAGGGTTTTGATATTACTCGTGCAGGAACCTTGAGGCAAGCCGAAGGTACTGCACTTGCGACTATGCCAGAAATCGTGTTAATGGACGGTGACTGGAAAAATGGTGATGCAATCGACGCAGCTCAGCGATTGATGAGTGATCCAGAATTTGCCTTCAAGTGTCGAATCGTCCTTTTAGGGAGAAATTCAACTCAAGAATACTTGGTTTCGGCTGCCAAGGCAGGTATCTCTGAAGTAATTGCTAAGCCAATCGA
>DUKK01000026.1 GCA_013329355.1 Candidatus Poseidoniaceae archaeon
TTGCAGAAAATGAAATATCGTCAATGCTGATTAAGTCATAGCCATCCCCTTCGATTGGAATTGTGGTCAAAATTGGGACATTGGGCCACTTGCGCTTGATAACTTCCAATGGCTCATCATCAGCAATAGACTTCTCGTCCAAAAAGAGTATAGCAGTAGGCGAATTGGTGGTAATTGGTAGGTCTGCCAAAGGCATTGAAGATGGGAGGGCAATTATCTCACAGTTGTCTAGGACTTCACCGATTGGCAAATCTTGCGCCAATCCAATGAGCACACAATTTTTTCTGCCCGAGCACCACTTCGCCAATCTTAAAGCCAAACCACTGGAGCCAAAAATCAAAAACATATCAACCACTTAATGGCTAATTTCTTTCTCAAGCAAATAGCACAGGTGCCTCTCTAGCAACACCCTGGACTTCAAACAGGTCTCTTCTTTGACATCCCTTAATTGACGCAACAAAGGTAGTGGGAATCATTTGAATTGCTTTATTAAAATTGGTCGATGCAGCGTTATACATCTCCCTACGATCTGCAACCTGATTTTCTATCGATACCAATTCATTTTGCACATTGAGGAAACTGGAGTCTGCTTTAAGTTCGGGGTATGCCTCCGCAACTGCCGTGATTCTTGGCATCATGTTGGCCATCATTGATTCGGCGGCAGATACGCCTTTGACATCATTATTTTGTAACGCACCAGCAGCCATCTGCCTTGCCTTGGCAAATTCCATGAATAATTCCTTTTCGTGGGAAGCATATTTGCTTACCGCTCTTTCCAAATTTGGCAACATGTCGTAACGTTGTTTGAGCAAGACGTCGATATTAGACCATGCTTGGATGGCATTTTCTTCTAAACCGACCAATCGGTTCCAGGTTGAGAAAAACCAGAAAATAAAGAATAAGAAAACCACGCCAATTATCAGCAGTCCAATAAATAGAACTTCCATACCCAAACCAACGGTTATGGCTTTAAGAGCCTTTTCTATTACTTTTATGCTAAAATAGAATAAATACTATTGTAATTCAGGCATAATATAATTGAGGCCTCAAGTTGCTTAGTGAATCAGTTTTGATTGTGACAGGAGTCCTGATGATTGGCTTCTTGTTTGCGCCACTAGGTCTAGGAGGAGGGATACTTTATGTTCCGCTGTTGCATTACATAGGCGGATGGGACCTAGATCAAACCCTGATTATTGTCTCACTGTTGTTGACTGCAATCACCAGTTATGGTAGTGGGCTAGAGCACAGAAAACAATCATATGTTGACGACCGGTTAATCCGTATTGCCCTCCGTGGTGCAATACCCGGGGCGATTGTCGGAGTTATTTTTGTCTTTTTCAGCGGCACCCAGTATAAATCGATATTCAAAATCCTGAGTGTTGTTGTTGTTGGTTTTGTAATTTATAAAATGGTCATGAGAATCACCTCCCAATCAAAACCAGCCGACCCAAATAAAGAGGTTCAGTACAGCAGGCTAACCGGGATATCAGCATTTGGTGGATTTTTATCTAGCGTTATGGCAGTCGGGGCAGGTCTAATCTATGTACCAGCGATGAAATTCTTCGGCAACCTTAACACACGCACATCGATTGGTTCAAGTCTAAATGTGATGATGGTTGTTGTACCTATTGCGATTGTAACACACTTTTTACTATTAACCGGTGCTCAAGCCGATGTTCTCAAGGCCGAAGTTTGGTTGTTAGCAGTATTGGTCTTGGTCAACTTCATTGGAGCAAAATCTGGTGCAATAATCGGATTTAAAATGTTTAATGAAAATCAATTACTCAAACTGTTCGTCGGTGTGTTGACAATCACTTGGTTAAATTATGTGTTTGATCTGTTAACATAATCAAATCGATTCAATAACCATAGCAATTCCTTGTCCACCACCAATACAAGCAGTTGCAACTCCATAACGGCCATTGCAGCGCTTTAACTCGTGAGCCAACGTGAGAACAAGTCTGGTTCCGGTTGCTGCTAATGGATGGCCAATACCAACAGCTCCACCGTTGACATTTACTCTTTCTACATCCAAACCCAAGTCCTTGATGCAGGCAACTGCCTGGCCAGCAAACGCTTCGTTGATTTCCCAGCGGTCTATATCATCGATTGTAAGGTTGGCTTTTTCGAGCGCTTGCTTGGACGACGGAACGGGGCCATAGGCCATGATTGCCGGTTCTAAGCCAACAATCCCCCAACTTATTATTTTGGCGAGCGGCTTATCGCCGTCTTCAATAGCTTTCGATGCCGATTTGATTACCACTGCTGCAGCGCCGTCCACAACGCCAGATGCATTGCCGGCAGTAACGAGGCTATCCGGACCAAAGGCCGTCCTTAACTCAGCTAATGATTCTGGAGTGCTGCCGCGCACAACATGATCTTCGTCTTTATGGCCAACCTCGCCAACCTTGACTACTTCCCGTTCCCAGATATCATTGTCAATAGAATTGGCAGTTCTAGCATGCGACAAGGCGGCGAACTCATCTGTTTCTTCTCTGGTTACCCCTTTACGTTTACAAATTTCATCGGAGGTCTGAGCCATAAAAGAGCCGCACATACCGTCGAGGAGGTTAGTAAACAAGTAATCCTCCATGTTCTTTTCCAAAACTGTTCCCTCGCGTGGTGGACGTCCCAATTTGTAGGTATCACGCATCCCACGCAAGACATGAGGTGCTTGAGACATATTTTCCATACCACCTGCAACCACAGTTTTTGCCTCTCCGAGCATCACCATTTGAGCGGCAGTGACAATTGATTGAACACCGCTACCACAGATCCGAGAGAGTGTTAACATCGGTATCTCTTGTGGTATACCCGCTCCAAGTCCGGCGTGCCTAGCACCAAATATTGCTTGATCACATGTCTGTAAAGCATAGCCCATTACAACGTGGTCGACGGTTTCCGGCGCCGTTCCGGTTTTTTCAAGTGCGCCCTTTATAGCAATCTCACCCAGCTTCAAGGCGCTATAATCTTTCAACAAGCCGCCGGGCTGGCCATCGCCTCGCTTGCCGCTTTGCCATTCACAAAATGGGGTTCGCGCTCCTCCGACTATCACAACTTCTTCCATGGTCTGGCGTGTGCAAACTAGCCTTTGAACTTCATGCTAGAACCAGAAGACTCAATGCTCCCAGGAAAAGCAACATCGGTAAAGCAATCATCTCAATTGTCGACCTAGAACGTCCAATATTAGACAATTCAGTGCCCCGATTTATAGTTACCTTTTGACCGACACCATCGGTGTCGCCCCAAACTTCGATTATGCTATTTTGCAGCGTGCCGTCCAGATTTTCTGCATCGATGTCAGACCGGGAGCGTGATTTTACTTCCCCCATGAGATAAACTGGATTACCTAATTTAATCCCGTAAAGTGTCCAACGATGGTCGATGACTCGCCAACCACCCAACACTCCCGCAATCAATGAGGCCATGAACTGTTTTCCCAAGGTCTCGGCAAACGCACCGTCCCAACGCTTGATATAATTGCCATAATCATTGCGCTTGAAGCTATTAGCGTTGACCCTAATACCGCCCGTCCCATCATGGAGAATAAATGGACAACCACCTGCGTCTGACCTAATAGTAACCCACCTGCGTTCGGTTCTTGTTCCTTCTTTGGTTCTCACAGTTCTTTCTTGATGTTGCTCATAAGTCCAATTATACGCAACCATATTTTCCATGAACATTCTTTCATTCCCATCAACAACCACTCGAAGAACACCTTCATGTGATGGTCTAACTTGACCCACTAACTCATGATGGCCAAGAGCGACAGAACGAACAAGCGAAGTTGGAGTGTCAATCATTTGATTGAGCATTTTAGCTCGTAACCAACCTAGAATCAGCC
>DUKK01000153.1 GCA_013329355.1 Candidatus Poseidoniaceae archaeon
TTGAAATAGCGAAAGAGATTGATCCTACTTTGGTGATTGATGGCCCAATGCAAGCAGATACGGCATTAAATCCAGCGGTTCAAGGCGATTACCCATTCATGAGCTTTAACGGTCCAGCTAATGTTTTGGTATTACCAAATTTGGCCGCAGCCAATATTGCATACAAACTACTAGAGGAGTTGGGTGGTGCTGAAATGACGGGACCAATTCTTGAGGGTATGGATAAACCAGTTCAGTTGGTCGCTCGCTCGGATGGAGTTAGACACATTGTCAATATGGCAACAATCTGTGCAGCTGATGCGATTAGGCAGGATTCCTATTGGGAAACATTGGCGGCAAATCCAGAGACTGAGTAAACGCGTCAGAACATAATCTCTAAATTTCCAGCCGGTTCTACTAAACAGGTGTAGGCCGAGTAACCAAATTCCGAATAGCGTTTTTTGCCCCAAAATATTCTCTTAGCAATGTCAATCATTGGCCAAACCAGGTTTAATTTTAATTCTGTCAGTATGGTTTTGTTAATATTTTTATTTCGATACATATCAAATTTAAGAATTTCTTTGTTTACTCTACTTTTAAAATCATTTTTTATTTCGAATCCCTCAGATTTTAGCAGATACCTGAATGTAGATGGAGTATATACGTTGATATGACCAAAAGAGTGTAACTCTTTGTAATACTTATCGACATTAATCACGTGGTCAAGTGGTACTTCAAAAAGCTGCGATTTACTGACTCGCTTAATCTCACGCAGCAGTAAGCGAGGATGTTCGACGTGTTCGATGACATGGGTACAATAAACCAAATCGAAATATTTGTCTGGAAAGGGTATAGAATAACCATCAAATTTCTTCACTTCTCGTAATTTAGTCAGATTCAGACCCTCTATCTTTTCTATACCGCTGCTTGAAATTTCTATGGCATACAGATTTTGACAAAAATCACTACGGTCAAGATATTTTAGCACGCTGCCCTCACCAGCGCCACAATCAAGGACATTCTGATAGATTTTACCTTCAGTTACCTGAAAGATATTTTGGCTTTTATATCTCGCACCCAGTTCTCTCCATTCGATAATCGAATCATTGTAAAAATCGTCATAATCTGCAACAATGGAACTATGCTTATCGGAATCTTCGGTGCTCAAAATCTCCGCCCCACGGGTAGTTACAAGCCCGAAATAATAGTAAAAAAATATTCTTCATCAGATTGGCTGCTATATTTATTGCTGGACGCCATCTTCATACGTTATTACAGGTCTGCGCGGACGCCAAAACGCACCCGTAACAAAGCCTACGCACAACCCTCCAAAGAGTAAGTTAACCCAACCCTCGGTGACATAATCGCCTAACCCTCTGAACCATGGTATTGCGAATGATGGTATAACACCAAGCATGGTAGTCCAGAATAATTCAGACCGAATATTAGCGCCATAGTCAGCGCTTCTGGGCACTATTCTTGGGCTACCTTGGCGAATAGGCGTGACAACTAAACGGACGGATAATCCAATATTTTGCCGGTCCATAGGAGCGCTTGATAATGCGTATATTGATGGGTTTTTTGGGTGAATCTCCATAGTTGCAGTGTGCCACTGCATCGGACCACGTCCTTCGAATCTGCGTGGTCTTCCGTCCATCATAGCGCCCCGATAGTTCGATGAAACAGCGTCTGCTAAGATCTCCTTCATACCAGTTTGCAAGATAATTTGTTCGCAGTTTTTAGCATGAATCCATTCACTTTGAGTGGGACACCTAATTTCCCATTGGTAATCCGAGTCTAATTCATGACTTATTTCGGTTAAAGCTTGATTCATAATAGATATTATCGCTGTCAATCTCTCTTGATTCCAGGTTGTTTCATCCTCTGGAGACAACTCAGAGTCAAGGATGTTAGACAACTCCTGCAGTGTCAATGGGCTATTCATGATGTAGAAATCAGGGCATTTGACTTCATGTCTTGGTCGCTGACCGGCGTAAATCCAGCCGCCTCGGTTTTCACCAATAAACACAGAGTCAGCTTTGACAAATCGAAATTTTAACCCAGCAACTACTAGCGGATGCATAATTAACCCTAAGCAATAATTTCTTCCATTCTGTTATACCATGACATTGCATTGGTATGATCGGTCAGCAACGAAAATTGCGGGAATGGAGATATTGAACGCATATACCCGAAGACCGAGAAATCGACAATATTCGGTTCGCTGCCTCCGAAGTAATTTTCACCATTGTGTTCATCAGTAAACTCGGTCAGTAAATCGTGCCACAGCTGCTTTGGTTTACGACCGTCTTTTTTGACTCTTTTCTTAGCAATAATACCCCACATTATGGGGAATCCAGCCCACGCATAGAGTCGTTTTGAGATGAAGCCAAATTTCTCTATCTTGGAGATTCGAGTTGTTGTCTGGAATGCTGAACCTAAGGTGCCATACAAGATAGGTACGGTTGCCTTGGACATTTTGGTATCAGCCCACTCAATCCACTGTTGCATTCGAACTTCATCATCACTTGTCTGCAATTTTCTATCATTGTAATTTTCATCAATGAATTTCATGATTGGGGTGGAATCAGTATGATATTGGCCAGATTCGTCAGTAAAAACTGGGACTTTACCCCAATCTCCAGCAAACGATACAGCTTTTTTGATGCTCAATCC
>DUKK01000044.1 GCA_013329355.1 Candidatus Poseidoniaceae archaeon
GAGCCCAGAGAGTCAACAACGAATGAATCAACCAATACCCTGTTTGAGGTTGGCGAGCCCTGGTGGTAGAGTGATACCACCACGCTGCCGCCTGCTGCGCCAATATTAGCGATGTATATGTTGGCGGTATGGGTTGCGTTCTCAACGAATATTTCTGAACCGCTTTGTATTGAACCGGCACCATCAAGAACGAAGTTGGTAACTAGAAAATCTGGATTACTTCTGGCCGATGTGCCGTTGCCAGCAGAGCTGAGTGGTGTGGCAATTGGTAGGATGAACATCGCCAACATAACCAATGCAATCGAGGTTTTAGTGCGATTATGCAGAGACACCACCTCCATCGCTAGGGGCTTCGAAACTATCGATATTGACTCTCTTGCCCTGCTTTTTCCACTGGGCCAGCAATTGCTCTAACAGACGTTCATGATCGCGGTCACTGATACCCAATCGACGACGTTCTTCCCACAACAATAGTTGCTCAGTCTTACTCAACAATGCATCGCGCAGGTATAATTCCAACGTTCTGCGGTAAGCATCGCGGTCTGAAATCGCATAGACGATTGTATCATCATCGACGAATTGATCTGCTCGATGTTGGATGATGTTACCCAATGTGAGCGCTTCATCGTAGGAAATGAGGCGCTTGTCAAGTTCTGCTTGAATGGTCGAGGCCGTTTCTTGCAGTTCATACTTGCCGGGAGCGCGCTGAATCCTCTTGAGGAATTTACGGGCTCGACGAGACAGACGTAGCCCTACCATAGTTTGTTGTTGTACAAGGCAGTTATTCAAAGAATCGGTTACTGGGTGGTTGCCCAGTCAATATGAATAGAAAATCATTTATTATGCATAAAAGCCCAATGCAGCGGCATTTCCCTTGCCGTTTATCATAATCTTGAGTTGTTTTTAATGGTAAAAACTCAACCATGCGACAATGCAACAATTCATGAATAATGTTTCACTTTTGTCACCATGGACGAAATCACAAACCTAGAAGTTGGCCAGCCTGCACCGAGATTTGACTGCGTGGATTCCAAGGGAAATTCACACTCATTAGAAGCATACATGAAAGACGGTAAGTCCGTTATTCTGTATTTCTACCCTAAAGACTCCACTTCAGGATGCACCACACAAGCATGTGATTTTAGAGACTCAATGACCCGCTTGAACGGCGGCGATTATGTAGTGCTGGGTGTGTCGAAGGATTCCGCAAAATCGCATGAGAACTTTATCAACAAACAAGAACTAAATTTTCCCTTATTGATGGATGAGGATGTTACTCTACACCAAACATATGGCACCTGGCGAGAAAAAAGCATGTATGGGAAAACCTACATGGGCACATCAAGGTCGACTTTCGTTATCGGTAGTGATGGTAACCTCAAGTGGGTTGGCTACGGTGTCAGAACCAAGGGACATGTCGACAAAGTGATAGAAGAGTTGGGTATAGAGTGAGATTATGGCTATCGACAACGCTGCCAATAACAGAATTAATCTAGCCAATAATAGCATTGCATGGTCGCCCTGCGCAATCGGAATCAACCTGACCATCGGCAATGATTGTTCAATCGGCGCACTGTCGCATATTGGCAGAAACGTTACTATTGGTAATGAATGTCGAATACAGGGGTGTGTTTACATCGCTGATGAGTGCGTATTGGGTGATACGGTATTTATTGGTCCTAATGCTACTCTCCTCAACGACCGTTTTCCACCATCGGGCAACAAATCATTATGGCAACCAATCGTCGTCGGTAACAATGCTGTCATCGGTGGTGGTGCTACGGTAGTGCCGGGTTGTAACATTGGTGAAGATGCTGTTCTTGGCGCTGGCTCGGTTTTGACAAAACCACTGCCAAAAGGAGAGGTGTGGGCTGGTAACCCAGCAAAATATCTAATGTCAAGACAGGAGTATAATGCCAAGCGCTAATAGCGTATTGTATGGTGGGTGTATTCAGATGGATAGGAAAGCCGTAGTTGCCGAATTCCTCAGGAAGTGTGTTGATTATGCCAACGCATCCATTGCTAGAAAACAAGCACGAGGACAGGACGAATTAATTTCAGCTTGGCAAACCTATATTGAATTTACCCAACATGCCATCGATGAAATCCACACTGGTAAGTTAGATTCGTGGTTTGAGCGTGAGACTAGACCTAATCTATCAACGAGGAGGCGCCTGGACATTATGGAATTAAGTCACAAAGAGCGATCGGCATGGTTGGCGGGTATTGTCTCTCCAAGGCCGTTAATATTAGCCTCCACAATTGACGAAAATGGCGTAAAAAACCTTGCTCCACTGACATCTGTAATGGGTGTATCAAACACGCCGCCATTATTCGTTGCCTCATTCAGTAGGAATAAACAGAAACAATATCGGGGCACGCTCCTCAACATGAGAAAAACCGGCAAGGCAATTCTTCATGTTATGCCGAGCACATTGCAGGCTGTTGATTGGATAGATATGGCAGGCAGCCCAGTGAGTCCAGAAGATAGTGAGTGGGATTTAATCGATGTGACTCCAGATAGTGACGAAGATTTACTTATCCAGCAGGCTGTTGCTGCGATTGAAGTCGAATTCGTTGAAGACCGCGAGTTACCAGATGCCGTGGCAAGATTGGCCGTGATGAAGGTGACTCATGTTTGGACATCAAGTGACTCCATACCGGAATCCGGTCTTGATGTCCTCACACAACACGGGATGGACAACATCATGGCTGCGCCTAATGGTTGGTCAAAGAAGGTCGACAAACACTATGGTCCTAAGAATTAAGTGCCCGCCACATGATTTGTAGGCCTTCTTGTAACGAGGTTGTTGCCTCCCAACCTAGCATATTTGCGGAGTTCTCAATGTTCGGCAACCGACGTTTTACATCACCGTGATAGCCCTCGGTGGAATCGAACTCCACACCTTCACCACACTCGGCTACTTTTTGTGCCAAGTATTGAATACTCACCTCTTCTTGTGAACCTAGATTGAAAACCTCACCTGTAGGCAGGTCTAGCATTCCCGCCTTAACGAAGCCGTCGACAACATCATCAATCCAAGTAAAACTGCGAGTTTGGCTACCGTCACCATGAATATTCAGAGGCTTTGACTCTTGCATTTGACGGAAAAACATGGCTACTACCTGACCGTAATCATCACCAGATAAGCGTGGCCCATAGGCATTGAAAGGGCGGACTATTGCTACCTCCAGACCGTCCCGTGCCGCATGCTGACAGGCTATCTCACCGAGATATTTGCTGCCGCCGTAAGAGTGCCGCTGATGCTGTTTTGGGTCGGTAAATATCATTGGGTCGCCATCTGACATTGGCTGTAAAATTGGCTCCCCAAAGGCCTCAGGAGAAGAAGCAAAGACGTACTTTGCATCGTGTGCCATTGCGATTTCAAGGGTTCTCAGCGTGCCGTTTATATTTACATCAATTACTGAGTGTGCCGCTTCATGGAACCACTTTGTTCCATTTATCGCTGCTAGGTGGTAAACTAGGTCCAAACCCCCTAAGATGTCAACACACGCATCCAAATCATCAACATCTCGGACATCGCCAGTATACAAGGTAAAACCATTATGATCTACAATCTCAGCGAGATTAGCCGCGCTCCCACGAAACATTGAATCAAGCGCAACCACTTTGTGACCAGATTGTATCAGTTTCTCACATAGCGATGAGCCGATAAATCCGGCGCCACCGGTGACTAATATTCGCATCACACTAACCTCAACCTGCTCGCTCAATCACTCTGAGGCTTACCTTGTCACCACTCTTGCTGAGCTCAACTAAATCGCCAGAATTAACTGCCAAACACGGATCTGTTCCAAAACCGTGTGCATAGGGTAAGTCAAGCAGGGAACATGCGGGTATGGTCAGCGAGCAAACATCTCGATTTATAATCGCCTTTGGCCCTTTGCCTGTGTATATCAGACCCATCAAAACATATGGTGCCACTGTAGAGCCAGACCCTTTTGGATAAATTAGTATGGTATCTTCAATCGCTTGGCCATCTAGTGGGTGACCCGTCTCCTCGATGACGCCAGTATCACGATTGACATAGCCAAGGTAGGTGATAGCAACATCAGTAGACATCGCTCGCCCGGTGATTGTAAAATCTCCTTGCGAGGATAAACCATTACCAGTAACGGTAAAATCGCCATCTTGGTAGGTTTTTGCCGATTTATGTTGAGGTTGGGCCTTGGCGGAAATAGTTGGTCGCTCACCAGCCGATAGTCGAGGGTCAAATGCGTGAGCGACACAGTTTTTGATTGACATAACGCTTGTTGGTATTCGGTTAAGACCACTGGTTAGGTAATGTTCTGCCTTGAGAGAATTGGTTAACAGATGATTGTAATGCTGGCGATTGTATGGAGTAACTTCAGGACATGTATCTCGCAATATTACGACGCCTGCCGACTCCAGCAATTCTACACTGCCTTCGTCTCTTGCAACCTGGTAGTTCTCACCGCTTGTAAACAGCCACAAGCGATTTTTTGGGATTTTTTGTCCTACTTCGGCATATGACCGGACTGCGGCTGCTGTGCGCCGAATTTCCTCGATGCTAGCTTGTGGACAGCCGATTACGACCAAATCTACCTGCCCTCTCGGTGCTAATTCATTATACCGCTGACGTAGATCTGCCTCAGTAAACTCGAGTTCTCCCGCCCAGCCATTTTCCGGAGGCAGCCAATCACCATCAGCATCCTTGTCAAGCGGTGGGTCTACACTGTGCCCTTCTGCCCACAACATTGGGCAGCCGTAATTTGCTGCGGCAGCAGTCAGTGCTTTCTTGCTAGCAAACGAGACCTCTTCTGGCATACCTCTGAGAAACGGCATCGGCCCCCATGATAAATCCCAATCGGGGCGGACCTGTTTACCAATCCAATCTCCGAGAATAGACCAATCAGCAAGTTCATTCAACTCACACGAAATGTTAACCAGGATATTTGGCACCCGATTAGCGGTGAGGTGTAGGCCCCACTTTGGAGCAAAACCTGTCAATGCAGTTGCCAAAGCTGACAAACCTGACTCGCGATTGGTAATTAGCGAGGTCCACGAATTTGAGAAACAGACTGCATTTGACTCAGCCCAGGATGCAACTCCTGAATCCAACTCTATTCCACGATCGTAAGGCGTGCAAGACAATGTCGACTCAATGCCAAGCCGCTCATAAGCGTGAATAATCTCAAACTGCTGTTCGAGAAAATCAGGCCAATCAATGTCCATTTCCTGCATTCTGTCCTTGTCGCAGCCTGCAGCATTAAGCGTGGTTGTTATCGCAACACGACCATCCTTATCGTCTGATAAGTCAGACAAAAACCGTCGCAAACCGTGACCCCCAGTTATTACTGAAACTCCTGAAACGTGGGCATTATCTACTTCAATGAAACCCTCAGCACTGGCAATCTCTGCTAAATCTACAACTAATCTTGCCCCTTTTTGCCTAGTGGAGCCTTCATCCCCAGCAAGTTGGGCGGCGAGCCTAGGGGGCAAGTCCATGGCCATATGGCAAACCTTCTCTTTCATGAACTAAACCCTTAACAGATTATATTTGCCGTTATTTCAACCGGAAGTTTTGATATCTTTAACGGTCAGAGATATCTTCATGTCTAATACTCCCGAGTATCAAGAAGCACCCGCAACAAACGAACATGTCAGTAGTAAACAAGAAAAAATTGTCCCCCCCATCAATGGTCAGCCAACCGACGACAATCCTCCACCAACTCAAATAATGTCGCGCCGCAAACGGGTGATGCGAGG
>DUKK01000211.1 GCA_013329355.1 Candidatus Poseidoniaceae archaeon
GGTTGCTGCACCGATGCCTTGACCGCCTCCAGTTACCAGTGCGACAGGGCGGCTCATAGTGTTCCTAAGTGGTTCTAAGCAATAACTCAACCGAATCATTCAACAAACTGTCTAAGCTGAGGCGGCTGCCATCCTTCAGGTTTCATTACCTTACCGTCCGCTCTTCTGATGACTTTCCCATCAACGAGTTTGGCCATGTTCGAACGATGAACCTCATTGAATGCATCATCATAAATATCTTGCATGCCATGGTTGATTATGGTGCCTGCTAGGATGTAACCGATATCTGCTAGCGCATCGAGAACTTCGACCAAGTCACCACTTCTTGCTGCCTCTGTGTATTCTTGGACTTCTTCAGTCAGGAGTTTTATCCGCAGTTCGATTAACTCATCTGGGCCTAATCCAGGCGCTTCCAATTTTGGAATTTCAAAAGCTTCATTAAATTCCAACAGTGATGCAATAATTGGGTTCATAATTAACCTAAATCACATGCAGCCTTTCAATATTTCATATGTTATCTATCTTGCAGTGATTACTTTTAGGCCTAGATTTACAACATCATTCTTGCATTCTAAAGACAACTATCGTAGGTTTTCCAGACTAAGCTTGAATGATTGCAGATTCTTTTTGCGTGATTCTTTTCTATCGATTATTGGGCTTGGATAGTCCTTGCCAATCAGACATCCGGCAGATTCTTGGATGTGTAGAGGGGCTAAGTTTGGCTCAAAAATGTATTTTGAGGGGAATTCAGCGAGTTCTGGAACCCAATGTCTGATAAATTCTGCATCCTTAGTTTCAACATTTAAGCTAGACTTGGCATCGGGGCATGGATTGTATATCCTGTAATAGGGCATTGAGAATGGTGCAACTCCGGCTAACCAAAGCCAGTTTCCGTTATTCACCGCCCAATCACTATCGACTAATTTACGCTCGAATACGTCCCTGCCGTGTGTCCAATTTTGCCATAATTGACCACGAGTCAGAAAGCATGAGACCGCGTGTCTTCCAAGGTGGTGCATCCAGCCTGTAGCGTTCAGTTGTCGCATCATGGCATCAATAAAGGGAAATCCAGTTTGACCTGACTCCCAAGCATCTAGTTGCACCCGGTTTAATTCACCCCACTCGATTTCCTTGCACTGAGAGTTGCCTATATCTTGGTCCCAATTTGCTGTCGATCTTGAGAGGAGGTAGAACATTTCTCTGAACAATATCTGTCCGTGCAACGACACCGGTGGCACTGTGTGTTCACTTGATTGTTGTATCTCTGAGCAGGAATTCCATAATCGTCGTATTGATAGACAACCAGTGCTGATGTAAGGCGACAAACCGGTTGTTGTAGGTTCAAATGGATTACCTTTGACGTTGGTTGAAATTGACTTGGGTTTATTGAAGCTGTTGACGTAATCGTGCTGAGAGATTACCTTATTTTCCAATCTAACAATTGCTTCACTTTCCCCACCACGGAAATAGCCCGGACTAGTAAAGAAGGGCCGGATTTTGTCTAATGAAGTTTGATATTGTGAATTCACCGTTAGGCCTTTTTTACGGCTGCTCAATGGTGGATTTAGTTCATTGGTTTGGAACACAATATTTTCAAAATCTCCGAATTCTCGTGTGAATATACGGACCATATCCTTCATTGATTTAGGCGGTTTATATTTCGGGGAACCTACGATTGCTTCAACATCAAGGATGGTTTGGCTACAAGGTATTGATTTTGCTGACCAGTTTTGATGAGTGGTAATGATATTGTTTTCAATTATTTCATTTTGCTCTGTATCCAGAGGACTGGTCGAATATTCGGTCAGTAGAATCACCTCGCAAGGTTGTAATTGTTCACTAATTGACTCAAGCACAGCTACACAATCACCGGAAAAAATATGTAAGTCTAAATCTAATTCGCTTTTCAGATTTTTATGCAGGTCCTCAACACAGTCGAACTGAAATCGTAGTCTGTGCTTGCCAATTGTTTGATTACCTCCCTGATTTGTTTCCTCAGCAAAAATGTAAATTGGCAGTATTGCCTCAACATTCTCAGATTCATAAGCCCAAGACAATACAGGATTGTCATGGATGCGCATAGAGTTACGGAACCAGACAACTGCGACTCGCATGGTTTCAGATGTTTCGTTAATAGTTTAAACATCTGTAAAATTTCATAACACGTCGAATGTCCCGCACAGACCCACTGATTCGTATTGACCTAGTCAAAGGCCTCGCAGTGGGCTTTGTCATAGCCAATCCTTGTGTTCAAGTAATCATTGGTTATTGTATTTGGCGAGCAACCACAGCCAATATCATAGGAGGATGAATGGAAGAATCAGCACCCACCCGGTTGAAACCGAGACTTTGAACAGAAGGTCCTGGAATTTTTCTAGTGCCTCGTTTTTGAGCATAACGTAAGCATTTGCTAATGCCATTACCAATGCGCCAATAAGAAACCAAACCTCATCGATAGGGTTGGCCAACGCAAAACAGGCGAACCAAAGCAAGGTCAGCTGAATACTTGTTCGAGTGGTTGCCGTCTCGGAAAATCGAGCGGGAAACGAGTTGATGCCGTGTTCTCGATCACTTTCCACATCCATTCGGGCGTAGTTGATGTCGAAAGCCGTAATCCACAACGTTACTCCAAGAGAAATGAAAAATATACTGGGATACCACAATACTCTCTTGCCAAATCCATCAATGCCGGTGATTGCCTCCCATCCGTGAAAGTCAGCAGCAATTGCGACCCATGCACCAGCAGGCGCAAGACCGAGACATAGGCCAAGCCAAAGATGACACAACCATGTATACCGTTTGGTATAAGGATAAACCACGAAGGCTAGGACTGGTAACCAAGCCATCATGAGCGCGACCTGGTTTAGCAATCCAGCACTCACTACCAACATGCCGAGGAATACTGTTGCTAAACTCCAAGCTGTGACTAGCGACATCGCTCCAGTTGCTAAATGTCGTTTGGCTGTTCTCGGATTTAC
>DUKK01000071.1 GCA_013329355.1 Candidatus Poseidoniaceae archaeon
TTCATGATGGTCGTCATCATGATGGTCGTGGTGATGCAGATGATGATGAGCGTGATGCACCTCATGGATTACCGAACCGCTCGCCATAAACAGCATACCTTTGGCCATTGCGTGATTGAATAAGTGAAATAGTGCTGCACCAAATGCGATAACTACGATATAGTGATCTGCATCATCGGTCTTCCAATCGAGAGTGTTGGCCAGATACATAGCGCATCCAAGACCGGTGAAGATGTAGGCTAACTGGCTCATTGTTGAGTATGCTAAAACCTTCTTCAAATCGTGTTGGACAAATGCAATTGCGGCCGCCATTACCGCCGTTAAGCCGCCAATTAATGCGATTATGAACGCCAGATCGACTAAATCGTTTTGCAGATATTCCGAGCCAAAGAATGGGAACATCCTTGCGACCAGATACAAACCTGCATTGACCATCGTTGCTGCGTGAATAAGCGCTGACACCGGCGTGGGACCTTCCATAGCATCTGGAAGCCAAACATGGAGTGGGAACTGAGCTGATTTGCCAACTGCGCCGATGAACATCATACCCAGCGCCCACTGAAGGGTTCCCGCAGACTCTGCAGCCACCGCTTTGATGTTAGCCTCATCAAATACCACTGCGTAATCTAACGAACCAAACAAGTCCCACATCATTACCAAGCCAATCATCAGAAAAACGTCACCAACACGAGTGGTCAAAAACGCCTTTTTTGCCGCATATGCAGCGCTTGGCTTCTCGTAGTAGAAGCCAATCAAGAGATAGGAACATAGACCCATAATTTCCCAAAATATGAATAGCCAGAGGAATGAGTCAGCCAGCACCATACCGAGCATTCCGGAACAAAACAGCACAAACTCGGCATAGAAACGATGATTGCGATTGTCGTTAATTGGATCGGTGTTCATGTAGCCAATACTGAATATATTGATCAGCAAACACAGGAAGGAGGCAACAAATAGCAGCATTACGGTAATGTGGTCAACATACAAACCGAAACCGAGTGTGTGTTCGGCTAGTCCACCACTGCTGTAGGTGTGAGTGTTTAACCAGAGAAAGTCCACCGTATCGTGGTCGATTAAGAAGCTGCCCAGATGATCTTTAATGAGCAGCAAAGAAATCATCAAACTGGCCGCCATCACAATCAGGGCAATTATGCCACCTTCCTTCATTTTGTCTTTCCAAAACGGGTTTCGATTAAAGACTCGACCAAGAAATAGGATAATTGGGAAAGCCAGCATTGGAAGCAAGACAATCAGGGGCGCAAATTGCATGAATTCGCTGTCGACATATGTTGCCTTACTGGTTCCTGCCATCATGTCACCTCAGTTCCTCAAGACATCTACATCGTCCAATGAAATCGTCTCGTGCTTTCCATACATCGCTAGGAAGATTGCTAGTCCAATCGCTACTTCGCTTGCTGCGATGGCAATAGCAAAGATTGTGTATACCCAACCGGTTGGGTCGCCATGGTGAACTGCGGCCGCAGCAAATTGCATGTTTGCCGCATTGAGCATTAGCTCAATGCACATTAGAACAATTATTGCGTTCTTTCTGGTAAAGGCTCCACCTAAGCCGATAATGAACAGAATAGCCGAAAGGGCGGAGACCCATGCTGGGTCAATCACTCTTCTTCACCTCCGAATTCCCACAAGAGGTTCTCTCGCCTCTCATCACGAATTAGATATGCAGCCCCAATCATTGACGTTGCCATCAAAACTCCGACAAATAGTAGGGGTAAAGCCCAGTCATTCAGCAATGAATCTGCCAGACCGTTAGTAGTTGGCTGCTCATCACTGGAGTCGGCCCACACTGCCTCAGCACTGAGCACGGAAATTAGAATCATAGCCAAGGCGAGCAAACCAATACGTGTCACTAAAGAAACGAACTTCATTCGAAATCCTCCTCGAGTATTTGCCGCCTAGTCAGCATTATCCCAAATAGCACGACAAGTCCAACACTGGCTAGATAAACCAAAATTTGAATTGCCGCTAGAAATTCTGCGCCGAGTAGAATGAAAATTCCCGATACCGCCATGAAACAGAAAATTAGTGAAAGCATCGAGTGGGCAACCCTCTGAGCTAGGATTAAGCCGAGTGCACCGCCGATGGTAATTGTTGCAAATAAGAAAAATACCCCTGCTTCGACGATACCGGCAATATCCATCTCACGCACCATCCTCTGCAGCGGCTTTCGCCTTTGCTGCTTTCCTAGCGCGTTTATCTTTTTCCTTATTTGCCCGTTTGGCTAATTCTGCATCGACTGCTTCTTGGTGCACTGAAGGTAGAACTCTAGTTCTACTGGCATCAAACCACAAGTCTTGACGAGTGAAACCGGACATGCCATCGTATTCATTGGTCATGAAGAATGAGGTAAACCCACAAGCCTCCATGCACAAACCGCAAAACATGCACCGTCCGAGGTCTATTCTGCCTGAAACTATTTGGTCATCGGCAACAAATAAGTCAGATTGGTCGATGTCTTGCTCCATTCCTGAATCATTCCAGCGAACCGTAGCAGTGCTACCTGACAGGTCTAATACCTCTGCAAATCGCCACTGGTCGGGGGTGTCGGCGTGAGCGGTTACATGATTGAAATCGTCAAGCGTGTCGGCAACCTCTGGGATTAGTTGTGCTGCGTAGCCCCCGATTTCTAATTCGGCACCCAAACCACCGTGCTCTCCGTCAGCACCGTCTAATACGTCAACACGTAACTCTGTTGTCATATGCAAACAATCGTTTGGACAAGCAGTCACACAGAGTTTACACGCAGTGCAAGTCTC
>DUKK01000122.1 GCA_013329355.1 Candidatus Poseidoniaceae archaeon
ATTACGTCTTTGTCATCTTCGACCATTTCTTTGATCCCATACTGGATGATGGTAGCAAGTTCGTAAGCGAACGCTGGGTCCCAAGCGCGAACTGCTGGGTTGGTATGCGCCATCAGTAGTGAATGGCCATCTTGGTGTTGCAGGCCTTCACCGTTGAGGGTGGTTCTGCCAGATGTGGCACCGATGAGGAAACCTCGTGCACGCTGGTCAGCAGCAGACCAGATCAGGTCGGCAACTCTTTGGAAACCGAACATCGAGTAGAAAATGTAGAATGGCATCGTCATGCAACCATGAGTGGCAAATGATGTTGCGGCGGCAATGAAGGTCGAGGTTGCACCAGCTTCATTGATGCCTTCTTCGAATAACTGTCCAGAGGCTGATTCTTTGTATTTCATCAGCACTTTGTGGTCGACTGGTTTGTAGAGTTGCCCTTCTGGGTGATAGATACCAAACTCAGCAAATAGTGGGTCCATTCCGAAGGTTCTAGCCTCGTCTGGAATGATTGGGACAACTCTCGGGCCGAACTCTTTGGATTTCATTAGCGAACGGAGCAGTCTAACAAATGCCATTGTGGTTGATACCTGCATTTTGCCTTTAGTGCCCTCATCAAACTCGGCGTAGGTTTCCGGTGCCGGATTAGCAACGTCGACTTTAGGTTGCAAACGTTTTGGCACGAAGCCGCTAAGTTGGTCACGTCGTGATTTGACATAGTCGACTAATTCTGGCACATCGACAGGCATGACATATGGATAACTTTCTAGTTCTTCATCGGTGAACTTGAGCCCCATATCATCGCGCATGAACTTGATATCGTCAAGGTCGGCTTTCTTCTTCTGATGCGTGGTGTTTCTGCCAGCAAATGCTGGACCAAGCCCGTAACCCTTGATGGTTCGAATGATGACAACGGTCGGCTGCCCCTTGTGGGCCACAGCCTGAGCGTATGCCGCATGAAGTTTGACGAAGTCGTGACCACCCACATCTTCACATAGCGCTTCAAGTGCCTCATCTGATAGATGACTGACCAAGTCCGCTAGTTCGGGGGTGTTGAACAAATCCTTGCGGATGGTAGCACCATTAGCAGTCATGATACGCTGCTCATCACCGTCAACCAGCGATTCTAATCTAGCAACCAGGGCGCCATTAGTATCCCGAGCAAATAGGTCGTCCCAACTACTGCCCCATAGCACCTTAATGACATTCCAGCCGGAACCTCTGAATCTACCTTCCAACTCTTGGACGATTTTCGAGTTACCTCGCACTGGACCATCCAAACGCTGGAGATTGCAATTCATGGTCATGATAATATTGTCAAGACCTTCTCTAGCTGCAAGTGATAGTTGTGACAAGGATTCCGGTTCATCCGATTCTCCGTCACCCATGGTATACCAAACGCGTGATGCGGTAGTATTGCACAAGCCTCTTGATTCAAGGTATTTGTTGAATCGAGCTTGATGAATAGCAGTCATACCACCTAGACCCATACTGACGCTAGGGAACTCCCAAAAGTCAGGCATTAGTCTTGGGTGTGGATATGAAGAGAGCCCGTTTCCACCAACTTCTTGGCGAAATCGTTCGACATTCTCATCGGTAAGTCGGCCTTCCAGCCATGCTCTAGCGTAAATACCTGGTGAGGCGTGTCCTTGCCAGTAGAGGTGGTCGCCTGAGCCATCACCATCCTTTCCACGGAAGAAATGGTTGAAGCCCATTTCCCAGGCGTGTGACGCTGAAGCGTAGGTAGAGATATGTCCGCCAATGCCGTCAAAGTATTTGTTAGCACGAGTCACCATCATCATTGCATTCCATCGAATGACGTCATGTAGGCGTTTTTCTAGGACTAAATCACCCGGATAATTACCTTGTGCATCTGGTGCTAGAGTGTTGACATACGGAGTGTGAATCAGGTCGATGTCGACGCCAGATTCTCTGGCTGCTCTAACCGTGGCAAGCAGTAGGCGTCTCGCCTCTTCATTGCCGATTTGATTCCTGACTGCGAGGATTGAATCAATCCATTCCTGAGTCGCAACAGGATCTGGATCTGGAAGATTAAGCGCAGATTCGAATGGCAATCCGATTCCCTCCGTGTGAACCCTAATGCAGTTGGCTTTCAAACCCTTCTAAATTAATTATTTTTGTCGATGGGCGCCAAAAACCGCTATTTTGGCCTAATTTAAGCAAAAAACCGTGTTACTGGGCCATAACGAAGTGATTTCTTTTGATGCCTAGTAGGGGCAAGAGATAAAGACCGTTTCGACAGCGACCCGTTTATGTCCGTAGAAGCAATGGTACAAGCAATGATTGACGATTTAACAGCCGCTCTTGGGGATGCTGCAAAGCACGACAAGGGCAACTCCGCTGCCGGAACCCGAGTAAGAAAAGCCATGCAAGCATGCAAGGCTGCTGCTCAAGATGTCCGTGTCCAAGTTCAAAACGACAAGAGTGCGTGATACTAAGCGCGCGTCAAGACGCGCCATTCGCCACCGCCGTTGAGATAATCTGCCTCACCGGTCGAACTTACAGTCCAACCACTGGGTAACGAAGTTACGTCAGGCGAAGTGACAACCATATTGACATGAGAAAGCGACGTGTTGAGATCAAATTCCCAGTTTGAATTTATTGAACGCCAATGGCCGGTAATTTGTTGCTCTTCAGCATCGAGGGGCGCATAAAAGGTGTATAGCCAGTGCATTGCAAGTGTATCCTCTGACACAAATAGAAAATGTTCTCCTGCACTAAGATTCATTGTCTCAGCAGCCTCATCTGTCCACATAGTTTGCCCATGAACTGAAGCAAGAGCAGATAGTGGAAGCAGTAATATCAGCGTTAGTCCCATTACCTTTAGTTTTGAGTTTGGAGAATCATAGGTAGAAATATCAGTATGCTTCGATAAGTGCTTGAGCAGTAAAACAATTGGGATGAACAACATAGTCACATATCGACCATTATTACCCATAGTCCAAACAATGCCCGGCCATTCTGCACCCCAAATACTGGCTTCATAGGTCCAGAGTGCTGCGACATAGAAGACAATCGCCGTCATGATGCCAAAAATAAATCCCGACATCATGGCGATATCTGAATCCTCTATTTTTCCCATTGCTGTCCACATCGAACTGATAAATGGCCATGCCACCATACCAAACAAAGTGAACAAAATGATCACATCCAGCCCTGAGAAGGCAAGGGCTGTTGCGTAGCGAACCGGATTATCGCCGATTATCCCAAGCGTACTGTTGTAGTCCGTTAAACCAAGAATGAGCATCGCAAGGGATACTAAACAACACACGACAATAGCAACCGATTGGGGTTTAGCCATCCACTGAGTCTTCTCTGGTATACGAGTTTGAATCACGCGCCAAAAAGTAGCAATCAATGCCAGCACTATGCCACCAATGATAATACCAGCAGGTGCAACGAACCCCTTTGCATAAGGCATTAGCATGAAAATTAATCCACCCAAGAAATTTTGCAAAGCTCTATTCTTGCTTGATATGATACCAGTGAACAACATAAATGATAACGCACAAAATGCTGCTAGGTATACTTCCTCATAGCCACGCCCGATAGAAAAGATAAATGCCGGTGATAGCGATAAGACTGCTGCTGAATAAATACCAGTCCAGCGCAGCAGACATGCGATTAGTCCGAAGAACGTTATCAACGCGGCCACCTTGATACCTGTCTCAGAAAAACCATACAATGGTAGAACCGTGCGCTGTCCGCCGTCGCTTGGATCACTCTGGCCAACGGTATCCGGACGTAAATCCCCCCAAGGTAGTGCGCCATCATCATCTACGGCCATTTTCACCTGCGTATCTAAGCCTAGATCGCTAGTAAAACAAACCATCACGTTGAGTATTATACCCAAAACTAGGAGCCCTTGCCAAAGACGCTTATCTTCGAAATTTAACCGCTCCATAGGTAACGGTTCAGGGCGAGAGGTTCAACTCTTTCGGACACTTCGGCGTCATATGAGCGGAATTCTAGAGGGTGTCCGAATCGTCGACATCTCGCGTATATTAGCCGGTCCCTATGCAACTCAAATGCTAGCTGACCTTGGCGCTGAAGTAATCAAAATAGAAGCCCCGTGGGGTGATGATACCCGTCAATGGGGCCCACCATTTACCACAGGGTTTGAC
>DUKK01000178.1 GCA_013329355.1 Candidatus Poseidoniaceae archaeon
CCATCTATCTGCTCGCCCGCGGTAGCAATCTCGAAAATGCAGTTTGGCCACTAGCGATTAGAACATTAGAGATTACTTTGTATCTGCGCAAGAGTGTCCCGCTCGTTGCGTTGCTATGCGCCACCATCCTCAGCGTTGGATTGTGGCTGATGATTCGTAGGCAACAAGAGAAGCCCATCGCTCAGTGGATTACTCATTCTCTGATTTTCGTCGCTGGGGTAGTCATTGGTGCGTATGCCGTATATCTAGTCATGAACGCTAGGTATCTTCGGGGAGCATTTCTTCTGCTACCAACACTTTACGGATTCATGTTGTTTGCCTGCGCTATTGGTGCAAGGGGAATACCACGCCTGCCAAAGCCAAGTGATAGATTGTTGGATAAATTGTACTCAATTACTCACATTGTGGCTATATTTCTAGCCGCCTATTTGATGATGCCGGGAATTCCAGCACTCGTTGGCATCGCTCCATCCCCGCCAGATAGACCGATGTTCGGCTACGGTGGCCAGCCTGGTCCCTTTGGCGAAGTTTTGGAAATATATCCGTATCCCCTTCCAGAAAATGTCACCGCTATTCAAGGCGATACTGAGGAAGACATAACCTTCTCAATCTATCTTTCAATCCCAATATTACCGGAGGACCCCGGTATAGAAGGCGTTCCGCTAGCCATCGTTTTCCATGCGTTCAATAATCCAGACAGAGATTCATACACTGATTGGATTGGACGATTAATAGGCAAAGGAATGGTTGTTGCCTATATCCAATATCCAACAGACGTCAGGCCGGAAGGTGCGGAAAATTGGGATGAAACCGAGAGTGCTGGAATGTCTGATTGGCCACACCACGTTCCAAGGCTATACTCTATTTATTCAGCAGTCAATATGTTGGATGAGATAATTGGTGATGAGACAAGAGGTCCCGAGGTAGACTCCGTGCTGGGCAATCTCTCAATAATGCCAGAACACCTATACATCGGTGGCCATAGTCTTGGCGGTGCCTACGCACTGAACACTTTGCAGATGGTTCAGGAATTTGGCTGGGGTAGCGAAACTTTGGTGGTCAGCACTGAGATGGCTTCCTCCCGACCATCGCAGGAATTATGGCAGCCTAGCTTTGATGGCCTTCCCGAAGCAACTGTTGTCCACCTTGCTGTTGGCGAGGACGATATGACTGTTGGCCAGTGTAATAGTGTCTATCATCAACAGCTGTTCGATTTAGTTGATGAAAATAACTCTCTACTAATTTTTATTCCCAGCGACCGCTATGGTTTTCCAAGACTAGTAGCAACCCATTATATCCCGGCCAATGAAGCGCATGATACCATGGCTGACTGGGCATTTTATCGACGTGTTGATGCTCAAGCAGACTGGGTTGTTGCCAGAAGTCGAGGCGATTATAATACGGAAAATTTTGCCTACTTTCACCTTATCGATGGACCATTGTTGCGTGACATGGGTGAATGGTCAGACGGGACCCCCGTGTTAGAATTACAACCATATAACGATGCTCTGCAAGAGAAACGATTTAATCACTGTTAGAACGGAATTGGGCATCATGGAAGAGGAAGTCACTGGGCGGAAATCCTTAATCCGTATCATTTCTGGTTCAGCGATTATAGCCTCAATGTGCTGTCTCCCAAGTGTTGTGTTGGTGATGTTTGGCTTGGCTAGTGTCAGTTCCGCAGCGGCACTGTCTAACAACCTATATTGGGGTGAGAACGGCTATGCATGGTTTCGACCCATGATGCTCACTCTTGCCGCAGCGTTCGTCCTAATTGGCTTAGTGATTCATTTTCGCAGCAGAGGAATCTGCACTTTGGATCAAGCGAAGCAAGCCAGAAGAAAAATCGTCAACACGTCACTTTTAGTTATCACCATAAGTTATGTCTCATATCTTTTGTTGAATTATGTTATCCTAACCGAGATTGGGATTTTACTAGACTTGCCATGGGAAGAAAGTAGAGAATCTTACATGTTCTGGAAGTAATCATAAATTATCGCGGGTTGTATTGCAACCTACTGACCAATCAGGATTGTTAATCATCCCTTCGAGTGTTAAGTCTAATAATTCGTCCTCAGGATTTGAATCGTAACCGTTGCCACACCCAATGGAAACGCTGATAAAAAATCCATTTTTGGTCAAACTTTTCAATTGGAAATTCAAATTATCAATTGAAATATTTATATTCTCAATTCCAATTGGAATTTCAATATCCCTAGGATTTAGATGCATCCCCATTCGAGCAGCTTTCTGAATTGCTTCCTTGCCAGTCCAAAGCGCTAGGCTAAGGTCTGGATGGGCCCGTAGCCTGACTAATTCATTACCTTTTGACATCATATCAAACACCCCAGAAGAAATTTCCAGATCGAGGGGCTCTGCATCAATACCAATCGTCCAGCCATTTTCAACTAATGCTACAAAAGCCCGCCCTCTTGAGTGCCCAATTGATATTGATGGCAGGGCCTGCCTAATCCAGATTCCCGGAAGAAAGGCTATACTCGGTGCCCGAAATTGATTTCTCCGCACTTCGATTAATGAGGTATTTACACCCCACTTAGATAGTGCTTTCTCCAGCAGGAATCTACCACTAAGGTGCTCATCATAGCGTTTCTTGGTGGCAAATTTAGCCACTTCATCAGCATCAGCCAGTGGCACTTCATTGAGTTCGTAGTGGGTAACCGGCGCAGTTAAGCACAGAATTCTTGGGCTACTGGGTCCAAAATCGACATCGATTTCCTGCATAATGTCACCATTACCGCTCAAGAATAAAACGTTGCTCATCTGGAACGGGCGCCATGCTTTTCAAACGTAGTCCCTTCATAGCAAGAACTGGTGCCTCATCATCGCCAACAATAACGACATCGTGGACCGTAACACCGGCATCCTCGACTGCTACTCTCACACTTCGTACCCGTAGAATCTCATCTCTTTCAGGCACGCGAATATTTGTCGACCAATCAATACCAATTGGCAGGGAAGAGAAGCCCTCAGATTCCATGGCGACGAAACCTGCATTTTGGAAGCCTGCCTCAATCAGCATAGGTAATGCCTCAAGCAAAACCTCCTCACCGTTGATTTCGCTGCTGAATTGTTCTATGATTGGCAGTTGGTTGCGCATCAAGGCAATACCATCGGCACCGGGAGCATTATCATCGCCGATGCCGCGAATTATTCCCCCATGAGATTGGAACCTCGGACCGTGGAAATACCGCTGGTAAATGAATGAAGGCAATAATGCCAAATCCTCGAGCGGCGGGGTTCCAATATCTGGCATTTGGATGACCTCTGAGTGAAGGAATTTGGACAAATCGTCGCTTTTCTCAGTCAATCTAACCTTGGCAGAGTGATGCTCACGCTCACCGAATATTTCACCCTTTGAATTCATTAAATCAGAGACTAATTTGCAGTTTATCCAGTGCATATCACCATCTGAATAGTCATGTTCAGCGACTACCCTAACTCTGATTTCATTCTTGAGCAATTTTACCGGCAAGCCGAATCTGACATTCTCAAAGCCGGCCAAACATGTCGTCGGTTTCAGTAAAAGAGCGTTTTCAGCAAACATTTCCAGAGCCATAACACCTGGGTGATATGGAACATTGTCAATCGCATGATCGATTAAGAATGGGTGCAATTCTGTAGAGAGTGTTGTTTCACTGATTAATGATATGTGCTCATTTAATTCAATTACCTTATCAATTAGGACAAAACGCGACGGGTCAGCAATTATCGCACTCATTTCCGACGGGAGGCGTACAGGCGGTTCCCTGAAACTGTCAAACTTATCCATCAAGCCAAGCGAACCGCACGCAAGTACGCGACGTTTACCTCCTGCAAGAGCCTCGTCGACGAATATTTCTACGCCAGTTGTCACATCTAGTGTTTCAATACCCGCGGCCGCAAATACCGCTTCAATAGAACCTCGGGTTGCCATACCAACATCCTTCCAGCCAGTCCAGCCTATAGCAACAGCACGACAATCACCGCTTGCGCTGAGCCGTGCCATTTCAGCGTCAAGAACACAATTTGCTGCAGCGTAATCGGTTTGTCCACCATTACCAAATCTGCCGGCAACGCTCGTGAAACATGCAGCGAATTTGAGTGATTTCGTACCTGATGATTCAACCAAAGCCATGAGCGATTTCCAGCCGTCTAACTTGACTCTAACAACTCGATCAAAGACCCCATGGTCCTTATCTGCCACAAGTTTGGAGTCTTCTAAGCCCGCCCCATGAACCACACCTGTGATTTTACGCTTGAGTGACTTGCCTAGACCAATCATAGTTTCCCTGTCCAATACATCTACTGAATGATATCGCGCCTTGTTACCAGTTTTCTCTATGCGGTCAAGTGTTAGGTATACATCCTTGCTTCTAGTGTATTTTTGCCACTCTTTATTCCATTCGACCATCGTAATTTTACCGTCATCACTGATTGAAACCATAGCATCCCGCAACTGCATTTTGCGTTGATTTAATTCAGCCTCACCCCAGTCGAGCCAAGACTGAGTTTCTTCTATCAATTTGGATCGACCGAGCAAAATGAAGTGAGCATTTGCATCAGTGCTAGCTTGTGCAACGCCAATTATCGCTGCTGCAGTAACACCTGAGCCTCCGCCTGAAACCAACCAAGTATCGGTACTAGTCAATGGCTGTCGTTCAGCCTCTAACTTTTCATCGAAGGCAACAAGAGCCCAGCGCCTCTGATCCCGATCAATCCCGATCTCTACTTCACCACCAATGTTGAATATATCATTAACAATTAATTCGGCTGCCTGTGGAGAATCAAGCACGATTTCAGGGTGCAAGTCTAAGGCTCTAGCGCGTAGTTTTGGCTGTTCGAATGAGTATGATTTTGTAATCCCGGTAGCTGCTGACTGTATCGAATTGAACAGTTCGCCGATGTTGCCATGCCTGCCATCTAAGGTAGTAACTGAGGCAACAATTCCGTGCTCCAACTTCCCCAACTGGCTATCGAGGCCCTTTAGAAGAGCAAACCAACCATGAGCTGCTAACGAAATTTGGGAAGATGGGTAGGTATCTTCATCCCACTCTACTCCCGCTAACTTAAGGGCAGCAAGGTGGATTACACCACAAATA
>DUKK01000059.1 GCA_013329355.1 Candidatus Poseidoniaceae archaeon
AATCAATGCTCTCTGGCTGATCAACCCAAGCCCCAGATGCCTCACCAATCCACTGGTGCTCGGACAATACTCGATGCAGTTCTGAAACCTCAACTTCGGTTGGGTGCCAAGCATAGTCAACAATAATAGCGACCGTCTTCTTGCCATCCTCGCCAATTATCGCAGTAGGGGATACTGAGTCATAACCTGCAATTACTCTTTGAAGTCGGTCATCCATGCCATTCCAATCCAAGTCTGGACCGTAACTAAGCCACCAACCGTCCCGTTCTGATGCGACCATGTCGCCACGCAAGTTAAGCCTGAGCGGCCTTTCACACAGTTCTTCTCCACAAATAAGCGGCGGCAGGCCGTCGACCAGAATTGGGTCAGCATGCGTGGGTTCGGCAGTAATTTCATTACTTCTCTCTGTAACTGGTGACCACGAGGATGCTGCCGAGGAATATCCAGCGAGCAAAAATATCAGCGTAATCAATATCGCTGAGCGACGTAAACCGACACATGAATTCATTGAAACCCCCCCTTCGATGAGTTACCTGAGAGGAAGCCATGTTTTGATAGTATCCATTTCTCGACCCTTCCCCAACCCCCTTAGGGGGTTTGGGGAAATCAAGGCCAGTTGAAATGGGCAGGATCATCAGAGCACTGTAAATGCGGCCCATCCGAGCGCTCTACGACGCCAATTTTACTACCGCAATTTGGACATACGGAAATATCAGCAAGATGCTCCATCCATGCTAGTCTAGTCTCTGGTTCATCACTAGATTCCATCAAACTCTTTACTGGACCACGCAACTTTTTTGGCAGTTCATAATTTTGAGATTCCCAAGGGTCACCAACCTCGGAAAGATCTTGCATTTGTTGCTTAATTCGACGTAATCTGTTGATAACCTCACTTGATGAGGATGGTCCTCCATCTTCGATCCCTAACGGGACAGGGCCGCCTCTGGCGACTAGCGGTAATAACACATAGGCCAGAATAAAACCACCTAAATGCGCCATATGTCCAACATCACTTGGCCGGTTCAGCCCGTAGATTGAGTAGGCCCTCATGATTTCAAGAGCAAAATAAATTAGTGCTATGTAAAACACGGGCCACTTTCTAATCAAAATTAGGGGAAATGGAATCTCATCTTTCGGCCAGCCAGCTAAGTATGCGCCAAATAAACCAAATGCTGCTCCTGAGGCGCCCAATGCGGGTCTTGATGATTCAAAATTGAATAATACCCAGGCTATGGATCCACCAATCAGACCGATGAAGTAAATTGTGGTAAAACGTCGCCATCCAAGTCGTTGCTCGAGCGGAATACCAACTAATGATATAACGAGGATGTTGCTTAGAACATGGGTGGCGTCAACCTGGCTATGTAGAAAACCGGCTGAAACGAAGGTTATCCAACTAGACGGCGATTTTGCTTCACTTGGAACCATCCAAAGATCTTCCCAAAGCCAAGTTTCCAGCCAACCAAAATTATACATTAACGACCAAAAGACCTGAACTAAGTAGCCCAGTAGCAATGCTACCGTCATTGATAATGCGAACGATGTTTTGTGACGATAGGAGTATATTAACGGCCAAAAAACGGCTACCAGCCAGACTACAAACAGACTGCTTTCTACAGGGCCAAACTCCGTGAACTTGGCCGCCATGGTGATGCTTGGGGCTGACCATTTTTGAACTAGTGCAGTAGTCTTGGAAAATGGTAGCATTCATTGCTGTTCAGCCAATGGCCAACTCATGGCAGAGCCTGTTTTGGAACTGGTTAATGTTACCGTTCGCCGGGGTATGGGCGTTGTGTTGCGTAACTTTTCCCTGACCGTAAATGCTGGTGATTGTGTGGTTCTGTATGGTGAAAATGGCGTTGGAAAATCTACTGTAATAGAGACCGCTGCGCGATTATTACCGCTCGAAGAGGGTGCAGTAAAACACAACGGCAGTCTGGTTTGTGACGCAGAAGGGCGTAGTGTGAATCCTGTCAATCCGTTTGGCTTAACCCTCCAAGCGAATTGTCTGGTGCCTAGTCAAACAATTCAACAGCAACTGGACAATGTTGTTGCCATATGTGGCAAATCTTACGATTTTAATTCAGTTCTCGAGCAGTATAATATCGGTAATCGAAGAAATGACAAAATCGCTCATCTCTCTGGTGGACAGCAGAGAAAGGTCGCAGTAATCTGTGGCTTGATACCTGGAATGGTAAGTAATGAAAATAGGTTGATTCTACTGGACGAACCAGACTCGGGCCTTGACGATGCATCGGTTGAAGTGTTAATTGAACAAATACATCAGCTGAGGAACTTAGGCCATGGGATTGTCATAGCCTCACATGATAAGAGAATGAGAGAATGTGCCACGTCACTGAACAACCTAAGCGATGCGTGGCATCAAGAACCAAACCACACCAAACCTTGGGAAGTCAGTGCAACAAAAAAATCGTATCCTTTGTTGCGAACAAAAATCGGTTGGAATCTCAATTTTACAACACTTGTTTCAGTTCAAAGGAATTGGTTGGCTGCGCTGCTGGTAATGGGTTGCCTGCTATCGATTGCTGACCCTCTCGGGCTGTCAGAAAACCAGATGATTTTGATGGGTTTCACCCTTGCACCAGCTTTCACGATGGGTTTAGTTGGAGATCCGGTTTTTAAAATTCTCATGGAACAAAGATCAGTAGATTGGTGGCGAGCACAAAGTAATACAATACCTAATTCATACCTTGAAAGCATAATTAGTGGCATTATATTCACCGCAATTGCTATGCAAATTTTCATTCAATCAACGGATTATCGAGTAATCCTCATTGGTGGATTTGTTACCTTGATAACCTCATTTATCGTTAGATTTCTGCAAATGAGCACCGTAAGACTACCGCGCAACAACGCGGTTTTTATCAGACTGTTAACCCCTGTTTTGATTCTTCCATGGGCCCTGGTCGTCGATTATTGCGCAAGCCTGTAACCTTAGGTTCAAAAGGTAAGCGAATGAGGGGTTGGCATGAGAGAGCGTAAGGGCGAGTTGTTCCTTATTGCCGGATTCACTGGCTTGGTTACCACGCTATTTCTAGCCTTTAACTGGGTTCCAAGCGTTAATATTAATGCCTTCGAATCACCTGAAGCTCAGCGCATTTTTTATTGGCACGTGCCCGCTGCATGGGCTGCATTCATATCTTTCAGTGTATTATTTGCGGGCTCCGCAATGTGGTTATTCAAACGCAATGAACTTGGCTGGAAACTACATATTGCTGGCTCCGAGGCCGGTCTTGCGTGTGGCTTAATCGCCGTATGGTCCGGCTGCATTTGGGGTGCAGCAGAGTGGGGCACTCCATGGGATTGGCAGGATTATCGTCTGAATTCGTTTGCTTTACTCACCCTACTTGCTTTGTTCCTCGTTCTCGGTCGAAGAAGTCAACCTGACGGTGTTGAGAGTAGAGACACATTCGCAACCTTTGGTTTCTACGGTTTCGTCTTGGTGCCATTTACCTATTTGGTAACGAGAATTTGGGTTATTCGCCACCCGGGACCAATTATCGCTGGTGACGATGCGAGTTCCATTTCCCTTGAAATGAGGCTTGCGTTTTACGTCGGAGTAATATCGTTCACGCTTATGGTTATCGGACATATTATTACCTCCGTTCAAATAACTCGGTTTGAGCAGAGAATTAACCGTCTCCAAGGGATAATTGATGGTGAGTGAATGGAAGATAGAACATACCTTTCAATCGCTTACATAGGAATGATCATTGGCATTGGAATTTGGACTTGGACAGTTGTCTCTCGTAACCGAAGATTGGCTTCAAGGATTACTGCAATGGAGCACACTCTCAAAGTCAAGCACGATGAGACTGAAGCTACTGTCCCAGTAAATGATGACATTAAGTAGTAATTTTATGCTACAACTTGAAACATAAGGGCTTACAGGACACTTTGGTGATGGCGTGTCTGAATTAGGTGAGGCGTTTTGTCTGGTGTGTGGTGCCCCGCCACCACTATTTGGCGAACGCATGTGTGAACCTTGCTTCAGAAAGCGGGTTAAGTTAGCCGAAGTTCCAGAAAATGTTCCGTGGGTTCGGTGTGCTAGGTGCGGCATAGTAGAGTTACAGGGGAAATGGGTAAACATTAGTGAAGAGGAGGTCTGGGACGAACTCATTCAACGGAATCTAAAATTTCATGTCGATGCAGAAGACATTGGTATAGCATTTGAAACTCGAAGAGTTTCCGACCGCCACACACTCATTCATCTTCAGTTGGAAGGAGTGATTGATTCCTTATTATTCCAAGAAGAATATACTATGCGGGCTAGGATGGCAAATGGTGTTTGCTTAACCTGTACTAGGAAGGCGGGCAATTACTACGAAGCAACAGTACAACTTCGCTCAAGTGGTCGGAAACTTAGCGAAGAGGAGTATGAAAACCTCCGCAAAACCTTGGACCTTGTTAAAGAATCACTGTCAGATGACCCGATGTTTTTCATCACTAGTGAAGGGCCCGTGACTGGCGGGTATGATGTTGTTCTAGGGAGCAAAGGACTTGCTCGGGCTTGGGGGCGACACCTCACCAAAGAATATGGTGGCCAGGTGGTTGAAACTAATTCTACTGTTGGTCGTAAGGACGGCATAGACGTCACACGGCTTACCTTGCTTTACCGTAAGCCCGGCTATGAACTGGGAGATGTGATAAGGTGGCGGGAAAATCTCTGGAGGCCAGCCTCATGGGCAAAGGACGGAGCAATAGTTGAACGGATAGACCGACAGGAAAGGACTGGTGCAACATGGCGTGATTTGGAGTCATCTCAAGTATTGGCACGAATGTCAGAGCACATTGTCGTCGACTTAATCAACCAAGATTCATCAGTAGGAGAGTTTCTCGACCCCACAACATGGACCATGGCATCAGTCAGGTTACCTTGGGACCATAAAGCAAAGACAGCAGCAAGAATTGCTCGCATCGAAGGCGAATGGATTGCTCTACATAGCATGGCTATCGACGAAAATGTTAGTA
>DUKK01000144.1 GCA_013329355.1 Candidatus Poseidoniaceae archaeon
TTATCAGGTAGTGCTACGCTACATACTACCAGTGGGCCAATTACTGGTCCACGGCCTGCTTCGTCAACACCAATGGTAATCATAGCCATCACAAATCTAAATCGTCATCATCGGGGAGTGGCACAGATTTGGTGTAGTCCGGTGAGATGTCACGACTACTCAATAAATTCTGCGGGTCATTTCTGGTAGTCATGCTGGGGGTGAATTCTTTGCTATGTAATGCGTTATTTTCCACTCTCGGTTCGTTGATACCTCTGACACTAATCGAGTCCAGTAACTCGTCTGCTGTATTGACTTTAGCAGCTTTGTCGTGTGCATCCAGAACCAATGATGCGGCGTTGCGCAACTGTTCATTTACGGGTTCGGTTGCTTGCTTGGTTCCAGCAGATTTCTTCTTGAAATTATTTTCAAACTCCTCAGCAGAAATCGAGGGAGAGTCTATTGGTACATCAATCGCTTCCTTACGCTCGAATTTCCTCATCCAATCATCATTGGCCTTGTCGTCCTGCGCCTGATTCAATCCTGCTAATAATCGAGCATCTTGATTTCTTAAATTGCGGTCACTGTATGCCTTTTTGAGAAATAGTAGGGATAGCACAACTGAAATAATCACCCATTTCCAAGCAAATATCAAAGTTATCGCATCATCTAGTATGGCAGGAAAAGTAGATTGTTCGGTTGCAGACGGCTTAGATTGCCATTGATTGCCGAGATATTCGACACTCGTACTGAAAGAAATTGGTTCGTCCGGAGCGAAGCTAGATCGAATTGTGACATTTAGGAACATGGTGCCGTTGCTCGTCTGATCAACAGGTAATTCAGCCCATGCTCGAACCGTAAAATTGGCCCCATAGCCGATATTGCTTATCTCAAAAGAACGTGGAAATTCTACTCCTTCCTCAATGATTGAACCAGTCGGAGGAATAAGGGTCATTGGTGTAAAATGCGAGCATTGCAACTGCACTATAATTCCATCAGCAGCATTGCCATCATTTCTTAGCGTCATAGCAACGTTGTATCTCCCAATGGCGTCTTCCTCGGTAACCAAATCTTGTAGCGACCAATCAATTCTAGGGGCGATTATAATCTCTACATCGATTGTTTGTACAGAGTTATCATCGCCTTGTAGCATAATTTGATAGACTACTATGCTGTTGGTATATGCATCAAAACCATCTTTGGCAGTAATCATAATGTTATCAATGGTTATGTAAGAATTTCTCGGGATTTCAAATGCTACTTCGGTTACGTCCATAGTTACGAAATCCGGTATACTTACGACATCAATTTTTACTATATCTTGGTAGTTTCCTTTATTCACTACTGTGAATTTTGGGTTGCAACTTTCGCTAGGCAGTAACACACAATCATAATCATTCACCTCAACAGAATACGACCTATTCCAGTTGATTTCACCAACAAGGTCAACGAAAATGGCACGGCTTGAAGCACCAGAGGGCGTAATTATAACGCGCAACCTTAACTCACCATCATTTTGGTTAGGGGATTGAAATCCTACCTCGAACGTCCTTGTTTCACCAGGTTGGAGCAATTCATCTTCGTAGCCACTAAATATTGCAACAATCCAACCGCTATATTCAATTCTATCAGCAGTCGGCACACCGGTAACTGGCTGGTTATTCTCATCGATAATTTGTAAATCAATCGTTACTAGGTTTTCGATGTTTCCGGAATTTTTAATCGTGATTGGCAAACGATTACTTGAGTCTGGGCTGACCAAGATATCATCGGCGCGATTTACCAAAGATACATTACTAAAATCAGACATTAGCAAATCAAAATTCCAAGTCACAGCTGCATTATCTAAACCCGAGGTACCAGTCAGTGAAAATCTTGGTCCTGTCAAATACAATGGTGTCGAATTTATTACTTTGGGAATATCTATCCATAACCTGATAAATTTTAGTTCACCAGGAGCAAAGGTATCAATTATTTTATTATCGTAAGCGTTGTTATTTGTCCATCCCCACAGCCAATCAGAATCTGTCTGGATGGAAAAAGTAACATCGTCGGTGTGCTGGCCATAATTGGTCATGTTAACGGCTAGGTTGGTTCTGATCCCGGGGTCAACAATAAATTCTGAATCCTCAACAACACCAAAACTGAGCTCTGAATACTTGGCTATTCTTAGAGTGTAGGTGCTAGAATAAACAACCGATGAATCATGACTTGAGGTTACATTAACCAAGGCAATTCGATCTTCAAAAGGTGCATTATCATCGCAGGAAAATTGGAACTTAAATTGTCTAATCTGGTTTTGAGCAAGAGTGAATTGGTTTGGTAGGTTACTTATTGAGATATTTTCCGGCATATAGCTCGAAAAACTGATGATTGTTGAATCATCTACGAGGTTCCTCACAGTAAGTATCGCTTCAATAGTTTCACCTCGGTGAATAATATAATCACCACTTTGGCTTACTTCTAGGCCAGCATGCTCAGCGTTATTATCAGCCACCGAGCGAATTATTAGTGGAGATGCGATACAGAACAGGAAGATGCTGAGTAACATCATTCTGCGCATGATGTTTGGAAGTAATCTGACATTTCAAACAATGCCATGTTTTGTGTCGTTATACTGGGTCTGGTATTGCTTTAGCAATTTCTTCAAGTGAAAATTCTGCACCGTTGAGTGGAACATTCAGTTCGAAGTGTTCTGCAATGTGAGGGTCTATCTCTCCAAAGCAGCCTACATGCTTGCCGCCAATGACTACTTTGGCGGCTCTGCCACTCAACCAAGGACCCTCATTATCTGGCAGGGGTAATATATCATATTCGTTAGCACCAATATCCCGTAAAAAGGCTTGAATTCTTCCTCGAACTGCCGCAAATCCGCCGCTTCTTTCAGCGGTTAGAAATGCCAACCTAACAGAGTTTTTATGATCTCGAACAACTGTGCCAATCTCATAGACACTTTGTGGCAAATCGTGGTGACGATTGGTCGAAAGTAGTCTCAATAAGCCTGGTAACAGATATTGTCTAAGCAAGGTGTGGTCGATGGTTATTGGGTTTGTTATACGGGTAACTTCACCGACATTACTCCAACGAACCAAATTAAACTGGTCATCATCATTTGACAGCGTAAGAGATTGAATTTGCATCATTCCTATCCCTTGCATTGAATTTCCGACTCTGCGTAGTAGGTTCGCATCTTTACGCGGCCTTGCGGTCATTGGTGAGCGAGGAATATCTTCACCAAGATCTTCATAGCCATGGCCGATTGCAATGTCCTCGATTAGATCCACTGGGTGCAAAATATCAAAACGCCACCGTGGCATTTCTAAAGTAATGAAGTCATTGTCCTGACTAAGGAATTTCCCGCCCATCCTATTTATTGCCACTGATACAGCATCGTCGCTTAATTCACTACCAAGTAGTCCCTTCAACATGGAAGTCGGTAATTCATGTTGGACACCACTACCATTCGGTAGGGTGTTTTTTACCCCTAAACAATCAGTGACCTCTACAGTTTCTATCACGCCTCCATACTCCTGTAATTGTAGGGCAATCAACATCAAAGCCGATTCACACGCTCGAGCATCCCAACCGGTTACATCGATGAAAAAGTCTCTTGTATCTTCGGTAACAGTTGTGTGGTCGCCGTTGATAACTGGCGGGAATGATAATACATTTTCACCAGCATCAACTATGATGGGATATTTGTCAAACCCCTCTAGTAGGTGGGCGTAATCAATGCCTTTTGGATGCTCCATCAAAACTTGACTTATCGACATAGGTTTAGTTGCGGCTAATGGCGTAAATTTAGTGTCGCCACTGACTGCTTTGACGAAAAATGGCGGAGACAATTTAGCCAAATCATGCACGCCAATTGAGGCCCTTTTGCGACCTCTTCCCAAGGCGAAATGGAGTTTTTCTTGATGGTCCATTAATGATTTAATGAAGGTATCTGCAGTTATTCCCATTGAATTATAGTCTACATTACGCACAACAGCACCCAATATCACCGGCCTTATACGAGCAAGTTGTGGTTCGACCACAAGGGTAATTTTACCTGGAACAGTATCTATGGTAGGCTGTGCTGGTTGACGGTGTACGAAGTTTCTAATTGCCCTAGTCAATGTTTCACCAGACAGTAGATCTGGCCGGTTGGGGAAAATTTCGATATCAAGCATTTGCTTATCGCAACGGTCTATGTCGGTCCCCAACAGCGGTAATTCATCGGCTATCTGCGCTACATTATGTTCGAGTTTGTGCTTTGCAAGTAACTTAGCGATGAGGTTCTGTTCTACTGATATAGTTGGCATTTATTCACCTACCTTGCAAACCAGTGAGGCAGCGGGCGCTCATAACCCGTCAGGCGTAAACCACTTACTGCGGCAGTCTCATAATCCAGCGCCCGCAGGTTTTGACGACTCAAAGCATCAATGGATTCAAGACCTAGTCTTTGCAGTATTTGAGACAGTTCGGTATGTAGGTTTGATAACCAATCAGCAATTATTTGATGGTCATTTGCTGGGATAGAACAACAAACAAATTTCAACCCTGCAGCACATAGTTTTGCTAAATCATCCGCACTGGTTGGAAAACCGATAGAAACACCTGATTCGGTGTAGGTATTAGCTAGGTTAGATTTGGTGCTACGACCAATCAATGGAAGACTGGCAGCTTCTGAAATTCCAGTTTCGTCCTCTATAACACAAATTGCAATATCACAGCTGTGATATGCCGCGGAGGAATGCAGCGACTCAATACGTCCCACACCATCCGAAAAACCGAATGGTTTTTCGACACCAAGAAGCGAGCGTATCGCAACTAACATACCATCAATTTCCTCCGCATTCATGCTCGGCATACCAATCATATCAACTACCGCTCCAC
>DUKK01000052.1:0-1640 GCA_013329355.1 Candidatus Poseidoniaceae archaeon
TCATTGTTGTAATAACCTGGGGTGCATGACTCCTGAAAGTCTGAGGCAAATCTGGAAACGCCTATTATTTCTTCTACCCATTTATCCTCGGCTTCTTTTTCGACGTCGATTGAGGCGAGGTTATCTTTCCTGCATTCGTTAAGAATGTATCCGATGTGTTGGGAAGTCTCGTCCATCGCATGAGGGAAGTTGGTTGTAAAGCCCGCCTGGGAGTTACTAATGATGAAGAGGTTAGGAAAGCCACTAGTCATAACGCCATGCAGGGTTCTCATGCCCTCAGCCCACTTGTCGCTTAAACTGATACCGTCCAAGCCGGTCACGTCATAGCCTGATCTTCGTACATAAGAAGTGCCCACCTCAAAGCCCGTGGCGAATATGATGCAGTCGACCTCATATTCTTTTCCGCCAGCAACCACGCCTCTTTGTGTAATTCTCTCGACTCCTTGACCATTTGTGTCAACCAATTCGACTGTATCGCGGTTAAAGGTTTGTAAATAGCTATCGTGGAAACAGGGCCTTTTGCAGAATTGTCGATAGTAGGGCTTGAGTGATTCTGCGGTTTTCGGATCTTCCACCAACTCCGCAGCCCTGGCCCTTATTTGTTCCATCTTTTGGAAGTCAGCTATTTCCATTAATTGAGGCACTTCGTCCCAATTTGTATCCTCTCCCCGGTAGTTGGCCATCGAAATCAGATTCCGAATTATCTCTGTCCATCCATCCTTAACGAGATCTTCTTCAACGACTCCTCCTGAACAAAGGATGTTGAAATTATCCATCCTCTCTTTTTGCCAGCCCGGTTTGAGGCTCGCAACCCATTCTGGATCTGTTTTTCGGTTTGCTCTTACATCGATAGAGGAGGGTGTCCTTTGGAAAACGTATAACTGCTTGGCCGCTTCCCCAACGTGGGGTGTGCACTGGACAGCGGTAGCGCCGGTCCCAATTATTGCCACTCTCTTGTCGCGCAGTCCTTCCAGAGCCCCATTTGAATCCCCGCCCGTATACTCATAGTCCCACCGACTGGTGTGAAAAGTGTGACCATTGAAAGAATTGATGCCCTCGATGCCCGGTAATTTGGGGCGGTGAAGCGGCCCGTTAGACATTATGACAAATTTTGCTTTGAATCGGTCCTGTCGATTTGTCTGTATCACCCATCTGGAGGCTAGCGCATCCCAGTGCATGCCTGTTACTTCAGTTTGTAGACAGGCGTTCTCATAGAGACCATATTTCTCTGCGATGTTTTTGCTGTGACTCAGTATCTCCGGAGCATGCGCGTATTTTTGGGATGGAACGTAGTCAAGTTCTTCTAAAAGAGGAAGATAGATGTATGCCTCGGTGTCACAGGCGGCTCCAGGATATCGATTCCAATACCATGTGCCGCCAAAATCGCCGCCTTTTTCGATAATGCGGATGTCTTCAAAGCCGAGCTCACTCAAGCGTGCTCCAGCGATCAGGCCACCAAATCCGCCACCAATTATCGCGACTTCGACCTCGTCCGTGAATGGCTCCCTGTCTATATCCTCGGTTGTATAGGGATCTTCAATGAAATTACTAAACTCGCCTTTGATCTCGTTATATTGATCATTCGCGTCCTCGCGAAGTCGTTTATCACGTTCGACCCGGTATTTATCTCTCAATGCGTC
>DUKK01000052.1:2043-3385 GCA_013329355.1 Candidatus Poseidoniaceae archaeon
TCTGCGCGAACGATTGACGTTTCCGGTACACTTGGACTTAGTTCTCAATGTTAGGGGGTGTTATGCAACCATTGATTGTCTACGGGGTACCTTTCTCTCAACCGGTCAGAGCGGTACTTTGGCTGCTAATTTTGAAGAAGCTTCCATTTGAGTTGTCCCTGATAAATCCGGGCTCGAAAGGAGATAATGGCAGCCGCAACCCGAACTATCTTGAAAAAAATCCCTCGGGAACCATACCGTGTATCGAGGAGCCTGATACCGGGTTCACCTTGGGAGAGGCTCACGCCATCATGACTTATTTATCGAGAACGCATAAATGGTTCGATCTCTACCCCGAGGATGAGCGTGAAAGAGCTAAGATAGACGCTTACCTTCATTACCATCATCGCAACGTGCGAGAGGCATCGCTAGGTCTGGTGGCGCCGAAGGTTCGAAAAGACCTCGATATACCAGAGCTTATACAAGAAAATGCCAAGAGGAGTCTTTCGGGAGCCCTCACGACTCTTGAGAATTATCACTTGAACAAACATGAATTCCTTTGCGGAGATCACCTTACGTTAGCTGATATCGCGGCTTATGCAGAAATCGGCCAGGTAAAACCGGCGTTCACAAACGTATTTGATTTAACACCCTTTCCCCGCGTTTGCGCTTGGCTAAAGAGGATGGAGGCAGTTGACGGGCATGACGTGGTTCACACGCCGTTAAGTGAGCTGGGTGATATCAGTAAAGAGGCCCCAACTATGGAGGCGATAAAAAACGCTAATGTGATGGCCCTGAAAGCGATTAAGGCCTCACAATCCAACTAGAAAAAACCCATGAAACAGGTTTTAACTCACCTCGGGTATCTATTTATCTGGGGAGATGTTTGGATCCTGATCATGGGGATTCACGCCTTATTTGTTTCACCTGAAATCACCGCGCTCAGTTATTTAGAAATCTACTTTAGTCTTTTGTATCAGGTGTTTATGTGGGTTTCATCGTGGTCGGAATTCCTGAAATGGTGGGTTTTACTTCTTCTTGGGTTTCCCGCAGCTCTCCTTTTTATTACCAGATTTATATTGAGCTCTTTAGTGGGTGTTTGGATCTTGAAGTTCGCGAACCAAATGGCAGCCAAAAGTTAATTTTCTCAGGAATTAGTCAGAATTGGATTGACATGAAGAGGCATTCGTTTGATTGTTGAGTAGTGGCGCTGCCACTACAGAAGCTGCTCCTTGGGGAAGGATTTAGCGATAACGAGTAACAAGTTTAGGTCCACTGAGGCGATTAAACTGACCATTGGCGCGGATGAGCAACAAACGTATCAAACATAGAAAAGTTAGAGATTTTTTGCACACCAGCAAAA
>DUKK01000012.1 GCA_013329355.1 Candidatus Poseidoniaceae archaeon
GTCTAAATCATCGGTAATACCATCAGAGTTGTCTTGAAGTTGTTCATTAGAACAACCAAATTCGTCGACTGAGTCGCCGTTTGAGGTACCAGCACAAATATCGGTATTGTCGCCTACACCGTCGTTGTCAGCATCAGCCCATTCGGTAGAATCTATCGGGAACACATCCCCGGCAACACAGAAACCGACTACGGCAATACTGCCATCACAATAACCGTCATCATCGCTATCTGGCCTGAGTGGATTGGTTTGCGGATTAGAACCAACCTCATCATCATCTAAGATGCCGTCTGAATCATCATCGGTATCTGCGTTATTACCGATGCTATCTGAATCTGTATCGACCCATTCATTCGCATCGTCTGGGAACGCATCCAGTAAATCTCCATACCCGTCACCATCTCTATCTCCGGGGAGCCCCCCATCGTCATCGACACCCTGAGGGGTTACCAATATGGTAAGCTCAAACGGATGATATTGTCCTCCAGATATGCGAATAGTTATCTCTCCCTCGGGGATTGGGAATGTGTTTTGACCGTTTTCATTCGATAAGAGACTGGTTAAGGTTTGTTCTCCTCGAACAACGGTAATCGATAATCCTTCGACCGGGTCGTTGGATTCATCCGTGACAGTAAGTAGGATTATGTCGCCAGGCAATGGGTCTGACGGTGAGAAAACGACGCTGAGATTTTCCATCACCGGGGGTTCTGGATTGGGTACTGACAGCGTTGTACTGACCGCTGAAATAAGGTTCGCACTAGTCCCACTACCTTGCTGTGCAATTGCAATTACTGTGTATTCAGATACGGGTGAAGAGAGATATGGTAACTGCAAATCAGCACTGGTCCCCTGCCCCCAAGCAATCGTGCTAAACCTTGAAACATAATCATCAAAGAGATCGAAATTCTCTTGGTCTGTCAAATCTACGTTTCCATCACAATTTTCGTCCAACTCTCCAGTTTCAAAGGATGGCCCGTTCGGATCAAATAATTCTATTTCAACCGATGAATCCAATGTCGTTCCAGAGTTAAACAGATATTTCCCTGCAGGCATGTCTGCTGTTGGGTAATAAAGCGATGCTGCAGGAGATGATTGACTACTTGACTGGGAATTCATGCTAACAGCATCAAAAGTTTGCCCGGTTGACTCATGAACCAATGCCTCGTTAGTCACTGAGATACTGTAACCTTCATAATTGCCATATTCAATTACGGGTGATTCGTGTTCGACCGTTATTAGCATCATCGGCTCGTGCGAAGAAGTCTGTGGATTCCATTCATGCCGGCCGTCAACCTCGATGGTTTCGCATACCGAGTTTACCTGCTTCTCAACACCTATCCAATCAGTTGTTGGCCTGAGCCCCTCATTGGAGATTAGTTCGGTGATAGTTGAGAAATCTACCGTTGCAGGGTCAAAACCATGGCTTGGCGATGCGACCGCAAGCAAGCGAGTCGCTTGCTCGATGCTCTCAGTAAGCGCAATATTAGTGGTTTGACCGGGCCCCAGTGCCCCGTTAATGGATAATTCCTCTGGATTGTGTAAAATGAGGCCGAAGTGGACTGCTAGCGGTGCGAGACTCTGGTCGATGGAACTCTCGCCATTGCTGTCTGATTCAACAGCAACTATGCCAACTAAGGATAGTGGTGCTTCATGATTTAGCTGAACGCTTCTACTGGTTTCGCCGGGGTTGAAAATAATCTCTTGTATGTTAGGTTCTGCTGCCCATGTCACTTCATCAAATGCTACCGATAGGTCGAGTGGGAGGTGACCAATCGTTGCTTTGTGATGACTGCCTGCAATTCCGCTGGCTTCAATAGTAAGTGATTGCGTTGCTTGGGAAGTATTTGCTGCATATACTGGCAAACCAGCAAAATGGTCGATCACGTCTAAATTGCTAATTCCGATTGCCCCTTGGGTTGCAATGCCGAAGTTAAGACCAATTCCAGTTATTGTCGCCCCATCAGAAGCTCTGATTACCTCTGACTGAACGATAGAAACATATGCTCCTGTATGAGGAGGGGTGACCGATAGAGTAGATTTGCCATCAGAATCTGATGATGTCAACAGTTGAGTCATTATCTCAAACGGCCCATTGGTGATGAACTCATTGATAATTGGTGGACTTGGTGTGGCTGACATCTCTGGTTGTGCCAACTGACAGTAATCTTCCTCATTGTTGGTGAGGAAATAGTCGCTATAGTATACATTACCATCCTCGTCTGTCTGTTCAAACCCGTCACTTGCTTTCCAAGTCGCAGTGTGGTAATAGTGGACTCCGTGTTCAAATTCATAATCAATTACAATGTTGTACAAATCTTCTCCATCACTGTGCGCGTAATAATGACTTTCCGACATCCCAAATTGTCCAGAGTCCCCGTGGTCCGTGTGCGAGTTGCTTGGATTATTTATTGACCCAGTAGATTGGCCATCTCCCCAATCGATGCTGTAAGACACCAATTCTGTTGGGTCAAAGTATTGTCTTCCTTCATCGGTTTCGTGGTAGTAATTTCGGAAACTTGAATCGATAGAAATTTCACTAGAGCTGTATTGATAACCTTGAGTTATCGAGCAAGGCGGAGTTGATGGCAAGGGCATCTCATTAGTGAATTTAAATTCCAGCCCTTCGGCGTTTTCCCCACTGGTAGTTACGATTGCAACGCCCCGGTCTGATTGAGAATATTGCCCATTAAGTGTTGATGTTAAATCCCAGCCTGTAGCGCTGTCTCCGGCGTAATCAATGCTGCCAGAGAACGCTCCTGAATCGTCATGCAAGTCATTACCAGCTGAATCCTCTGTTCTCGGATCGACTGTCACCGTCAATACATCAACCGCATCGTTTCCATCGTAGATGGCTGTTAACGTCGATGGTTCCATGCTGGAAATGGTTATGTCGCCTGCTGGCGATAAAGTAGAGGCTGCAGATGCCCCTAAACCTGGTGACACCCGAAGTATCGCCGTATCCACGTTGGCGCCAGACAATGCACCACTGACAGCATCATAGGTCGTCGACTCAACTGAAAACGGCTGATTAATTAACACCGTTTCATCTTGCTCAACAATGACTCCAAGTGCAGAAACAATGAATATTTCATCCATTACCTCAATCGGCATAGATTCGATTAGCGAAGGTTGCAGAGTTTCAATGCGGAGTTCTGCGTAGTCAAGTGTGCAACCATCATCAACGCATGGTGGACGGAAAGACTCTAACGGTTGGCTAAAACTGTAGGTTTCAGCGGCTATCCCATCTGCAGTAAACCGGCCATAGTATGTGTTTGATTCATCAAAATTGCGCACCAACAAAACGTTTGACACATCACCATCTGAGTCGGTTACGCTCATGTTGAAATTATCCGGGTAGTCTGTTTCATACCATAAGCCGTTAATCATCAACATAAAACCAACATCAAATGTATACTTGTTCAATTCTGTTGTTTGAATTGAATGTAGACCATCGAAAATAACATATTGATGGCTATCGTGTTCATGGTTGTCATCATTATGGTCATGGTCATCATGTCCTGAATTGTCATCATCATCAGACGCTGAATCCCAATCATAATCCCACTGTAAATCTCGCGCAACGGTTGCATTAGCCACCCAGTCGCCAAATTCTTGTAATGCTTCACCAGCATTTTCCCAAGCAGGGTCTTCAAAAGTATCTCTCAGAATTGTTAAGAGTTCGATGTCAAAATTGTTAAAATCGTCGAATCCATCTGAAATATACGGATAGTCTGTTTCCATTTTCGCTTGCCATTGCAATCCCTCAGTGGTATCTAATAGCAATTCATATTCCCACACGATACTATCAGGGAATTCATCGCCGTCCAAGTCCTGAACGTTAACATCCATCTGGGACCAACTAACTACCAACTTCTGGAATGGTGTCATGCTATCAAAATCCTCCTCAGCCAACGGCGCAACCCACGCCTCGAATCCGGCGATAATCGCTTCAGGATGAGTTGAGACAGACAGCAGGGCAATGTTGCGAAGCAGAGTTTGGAATGATTCGAAAACCATCGTATTATTAGCTAAATTATCAAGCGCTTGTTGCAATGCTTGCCATTCATTACTTCCGACCATCGCATCATAAGCCACAGAAAACTCTTCGGTGCCTGAGAATCTGGTGAAGTTTTCAACTGGGTCAAAGGTGGTAATATAATCTGCAACATTGCTAAAATCATTGATGCTCCTTGGTAAGGGGAAGTCATTTGCATAAACGAAAAGCCCGGTTACAAATGCCATACCGGCGTCCAAATCTGTCGATTCAAGGAATTCCATGAGCGCTTCCAGGAAGCGGGCCCCATCATACATCTCATAGCCCGGATTATTGTATCCGGCACCGATCATATTATTCCATAATTGAGAACTACCACCAAGCCCGCTACCTCTAGTTGCATCATCAACGAATCCAACCCAATTTCCGTTACCGTGAGAGTCAAGACTGTCAAACACAGACTTCATTTCCATAGCAGGATTTGCTGTATCCCAAGTATCGTCAATGGTTTGCAGCAGTTGTTCTATTTCTGAGATCAATTTGTCTGGAATTTGTGTCGGATTGTCTGTTGCGAAGTTACCCTCATGTTCCATGGTCATACTCGCTCCGTAAACGCCTCCAAGTGAATTTATTGGAACGGTGTAGGCGCCCTGCCAAATCATGATTGTGCTGTCATCCTCATGATAGCCAGTCGGCTGCAAAACAACTGTATCGATGATTACTGGGTTCTGAGGCAATTCACCCTGAACGATTATTCCAATTGGGTCATTATCAGGGAAGTGCAAGATATCTGCTGTGACAACGGTGGTTGTGGACTCTGTATTACCCGAATGGCCTTTGGTGTTGGCAAACAGTTCGATTTGGTCCCCCACGCTAGTGAATTTTGTTGTGACAAAACCGTCGATACTGATTACCGCACCATTTGACTCGTCGATGTCGTTTGGTGCCAGATCATTTGCTACCACCGGTTGTAAACTAAGTGTGACCATCAAAAAAATTAGCAAACAAGCAGGCTTTCGCATGTTTTTATTAAATTCCCCGTTATATAATAAACCACTCTAAGATTGACTTGGTCAATAAATGGACAAACCTAGACGCAGTGCGCCGTCGGCGTCAATTATATTGTAGACTTGTCCGACTTCATTACTTATCCAAACCAAGGACTCCCCCGTGGTTGCAAAATCTATGGCAATCAATCCAAGCGAGTTGAACCATGCCGACAGTGGCGACAAACGTGTCGTATCATCAGTGAAATTGTAAGTAGATACATTGTTTATGCTCCCATGAGACATGGGCGTATAGCCATGGTAGTTAGGGGCCAAATCTCCTACACTAATGACTTCTGAGATAATGTGAGATAAATCACCTTCTGGTAGAAAACTGGACAGGTCCATCTCGCTCCATTCAGTCATCCCATCTATTACGACTCTATCTCTGGTGGGATTATAACTTGCAATCAAAACTGCGTCTGCGGAAGAACTTCTACATAGGAAACTGTCAGGCAGACATGCATGAATAATTCTCTGGTTATTCGACGGTGTCTTTATCAGCAATTCCGGACCTGACCGTGATTCAAGTCCTTGTTGTGTTTCAATGAACACAGTTTCTAGGTCATACTCTGGCAACCAGCGTGGTGGATCGTGATTGATTATCATACTCCAAGAGGAAGATATGTCCCCCGCAATCCATTGGAAATTTATGCGTTCCTCAACTACTAGGCTCGGGCCTGAGGAGGTAACAAAATGTGTGAAGTTAAGTAAACCCTCTACACGACCTAACCGGCCCTGCTGATCTAATAACTCGGTGATTACAATGTCACCCGATATCATCACACCGTTCGTGGTTGTGTTGCAATCTGCGCAATCGAGGACTACAACTTCGCTTACCGTAAGCTCTAGACTAGCAACCGCGCCAACTGCAAAGTCCTGGAGGCCAAAAGCATCCATTGAATCGCGAGTGGATAATTCGACGTTACCGGTTATGGAGGTTAATTGCAAGTCGTTATTATTATCTTCTGAGTCATTGGAATATATCGCGAAGGCAGAAAACACGACTAAAGCAACAACTAGAGCCTCAACAAAAAAATATTGTTTATTTCCTGTCTCCATGTTATCTACCCCAACTTTGTCAACTGCTCTACTGGTTCGTAAGATAGGCGAAAATTAGTGGAGCCACGATAGTAGCGTCGCTTTCTATATGGAATCTTGGTGTTGTTTCAGACAATTTACCCCACGTAATCTTTTCGTTTGGCGGTGCCCCTGAATAGCCGCCATAAGACGCTGTTGCCTCACTAATCTGACAAAACCAAGACCATAATGGAACTGTTTTTGACAAGTCCTGATTTAGCATCGGAACAACGCAGATTGGAAAATCTCCGGCAATACCTCCGCCGATTTGGAAAAATGCTAGCGGCGTAGTTTGAGACTCATACCAGTTAGCTAACTCGGTCATGTAGTGAATTCCGCTGTTTATGGTTGATGGACTAAGATTAGACTTGATTACATGTGAGGCAAATATGTTCCCCAAAGTCGAATCTTCCCAGCCTGGTACAAATAGCGGTAGGTTGTTTTCCGCTGCGGCTAGAACCCAACTAGCTGACAAATCTCCGTCAATATTCAGCTTGCTATCCAACAGTATTTGATAGAAAAATTCGTGTGGCAGAGCACTTTTGCCGCGATTGGAATAGCTCTGCCATAGTGGCAATATGACGTCTTCAATACCCCTTATGGCTTGTTCCTCGGGAATACATACATCGGTGACTCTATTCATCCCGCCAGCAAATAATTCTGCCTCGTCACTGGGTGATAAATTTCGCCAGTTATCAACCGATCTAAAATGGGAACCCGCAGTGAGCAGGAATAAATCCTCTTCCAAGTTTGCCCCAGTGCATGATATTCCAACGATACAGCCAGAATTTATCAGCGGCACAATCGATTTTCCCAGCCTCGCAGTACTCATTGCCCCTGCCAAAGTGAGGAAAATTTTCCCACCGTCGGCAACAAATGATGTCAGAGATTGCGCCGCTTTCTTGACCTCTCCAGCATTAAAATGATAGAAGTAAGAATCGACAAATTTCCTAATTGACATAATCATTCACCCAATAATGAATCTATTTTCAGAATGGCGCTTCTCTAACTTAAGAGACGGAGATGCTGCCTTTATTGCCGCTTCCATAGCAGTAATTATTGCAGCCGTATCCGTCGAACCACAGGTAAAGCAATCAATCGATAGCCACCCTTTTTGGGAGTAACAGTGAGCTGTTAAATGACTCTCATCCAATAACACTACTGCGGCAAATCCCGGTGGCGAGGTTGCGCCATCAAACTCTTCAATGTGGGAATGCACGCGCAATGCAGTGCTCTCATCAATTACCCTATTCATCAGGTTAATCATCCAATCTGCAGCATTGTCAACGGTTGGGAAAAATCCGGTGTAATCAACCATAATGTGCATCCCGTGTGAGTTTTGCACAATTCACCACCCCTTAATATGCCATTGTCCACTATTCCGGTTATTGATATGATGTACTATACCTTTTGTTGCCAGCATTGCCGCGGTAAATTGAGTTAATGGTGTGATGTCTTGTGGCACTATCTCGTTGATATCCATCCCGATAACCCTGGCATTTTCAGCCGAAAAGACTGCTTCGATTGTTTCAACCGCTTGCCAAAAACTCAACCCGCCGGGCACGGGTGTCCCTGTAGCAGGAACAAGTCCGCCGTCAAGTCCATCAATATCAATAGTGAGATAGATTGGTCCCTCGATGGCTCTTAAGGTATCCAACCATTGCTGCCATTTACTTGTGCTGCGGAGGGTTTCTGCGGCGAAAAATGTGGTAACTTTATCATCGTTCATTATGCGCTCATATTCCTCTTTAGAAAATGCTCTAATTCCTACCTGATAGAGGTGTTTTAATCCGTATTCCATAGCCCGAGTAACTGAGCAAGCATGCGAAAATGGCTCACCACCTAACTCTTCTCGCAAATCTGCATGAGCATCGATTTGAACTAGGTTTAGATTGCTAAAATCTCCTGCAATCACTGGATGGTTGGTAAGTGACTTCATAATTGCTGGCAGCATTCCGTGTTCGCCACCAAGAATTACCGGGAACGCGTCGCCTGTTTGCCACGTGGCGAGGTATGTCGCAATGTTGGCTAATTGCTGATGTAAATTTTTACCCGCTCCGTCCCAAGGCGGGGCCGTGAATATGTTGTAACCTGCGGGCAACTCGTCTCCTATTATCGGGTCAAATAATTCTACTTGTCCACTAGCTTCGATACAAGATGCTGGTCCGTCGATCGTGCCTTGCCCATATGATGTTGTGAGTTCATAAGGAACCTGAAGGACTACAACATCCGGATTATCAGATTCTCCTCGTAAACCAAGAAAGTTGCCCTCAATGAACTCGTCTGCCACGAACCTTGGCAGGTTGTTGTGGTATTGAGGGTTTGGTGTAGTATTATGGCGATTATTTTCCGGATAACAGTAGAAAATCATCTTTTTCACCGATGATTTAATATGGGTCGCTACACAATAGTATATACTGTTCTGGGACACAAAGTCCTTGCCGGGGGTTTCAAAGTTGGGAATGACATTAGGAGAATTAACCAAAGCAATACAACAGCATATCGACTTAGAAATGGATAGCGAAGTGGCCCAAGGCATGGCTGAACACGCTCTTGGATTTTTTGGTTTTTACAACAGAATTATCGACAATGCTCTTGAGCCAACGGATAGAAATCTATTCTACATGTTCCAAGACTACAATTTGTTGACTACAGAGAGCGAGGAAACCACGCTATGGGATGGTAGAGAATGGAGGATTCACTATTGGAAATTCAAACCCGACCTACGTGAAAGCGTTGAAGCATATATGCAACGTAGTAAGAAAACCGAGGAAATCGATCCATTTGCCGATGTGTACTCAAGTGGCGACGCCGGGCAAATATGGACTAGAGAGAGCGAAAAGGTTGTCAATCCAAATGCATTTACGAGCGAGTGGTAATCGACATCTAAACCAAGCATTTTTTTCATAGAATTGGTAGGGGTTTACATGCGAGTCGCGGTCAGTCTGGTATTGTGTATGCTACTCGCTTTAGTTCCCGCTACCTATGTCCAAGCAGCACCATCTGATGACACCCAATGGCCAGGCGACCCAATCGATAGTCACGTTCACATGACTTGGGCAGCCATGACAATAGAAGTCAATGAGTGGGCTGACGATTATCCGGAGATTGTCGACCTAATGAGCGCAGGTGAGTCCGAACTGGGCCGAGCGCTTTGGGTAGTTAGAC
>DUKK01000173.1:0-4268 GCA_013329355.1 Candidatus Poseidoniaceae archaeon
CCGTCTAAATTACAGCCTGAGGCAGCCGATTGGAGTAACTGCTCACATTATCCCATGGAACTTTCCTCTTCAACTAGCACTCCGATCTATTGCTCCAGCGCTGGCTGCTGGTTGCACGGTTATTGCTAAGCCAGCCTCGTGGACGCCCCTTTCATTGATTGCTTGGATGCGGGTCATCGATGAAGCGAAAGTCGGCTTACCAACGAGCGTCTTGCAAGTTATTACCGGTTCTGGAAAATTAATTGGTGACGCTTTAGCTGGGCATAAAGGAGTAGATGGCATTGTATTAACTGGGGGAGTTCCAACTGGTCAGGCTGTTATGGCCAAAGCCAGTGAAAATCTTACACCAGTGACTTTGGAGTTAGGCGGTAAGGGGGCGAATGTGGTATTTCCAGATGCGAACCTAAAGTATGCCGCAAAAGCGATTTGCTTTGGGATATTCATGAATGCTGGGCAGATGTGTTGGGCAGGGTCAAGACTAATTGTTCACGAAGATATACACGACGAATTCGTTGAAGCAGTTATTACAGAGGTGAGTAAATGGAAAGTTGGTCCTGGTATGTCCGAAGGTGTTAGAATCGGGAGTTTGGTTCATCAAAATCACCGAGCCGAGGTATTAGCAAAATTGGCTGATGGTCTATCCCATGGCGGTCGGTTAGTATGTGGTGGTAAAGCGATTGCTGGTGAAGGTGCCTTCATGGAGGCGACGATCGTAGTTGATGTCGAACCCGACAATCCGCTGTTTTATGATGAATTGTTTGGTCCAGTTTTGTCAGTTAGCAAATTTGCTACTGATAAAGAGGCACTCTACCTTGCTAATAATTCTGATTTCGGCCTTCTCAATGGAATCTGGACAAATAATTTGAGTAGAGCACACAACTTAGCTCGTGATTTAGAATCAGGCATGGTTTCAATAAACGAATTCCCAGTAACCTTCCCTCAAACAGCATTCACTGGTTGGAAGCAGTCAGGAATTGGCATTGAGCAAAGCAAAGATGCATTACGCTTCTACACCAAAGTTAAGAATGTTAATGTTAAGTTATGAGGACAAATTATGCCAGTATTGACCGATAAATTGGACGATAATATCGCCATTGTTACCATGTCGGGCAGATCAGCAACCCAATCCTTCTCAATGGAGTTTCTCCCAGAAATTGCCACAGCAATTGATTCTGCGCTCAATGACGCATCAGTCAAAGCAATAGTCATAACAGGTGATGGAAAATTCTTCTCGGCAGGCGCCGACATAAACGCATTTGCTGAGGCGATTGAAAAATCTGAGGCGCCGCAACTAATCCGTGAATTAACGGGTGTTCTGCATCCACTAATTAGCCGCATGAGGCAATCTTCGACAATATGTGTAGCGGCAATAAACGGTGCATGTGCAGGCGGTGGCCTTGGTCTAGCCTTAGCATGTGATGCTAGAATCGCATCACCTCAAGCAAAGATAGCCGCATCATACTCCGGTATGGGCCTGTCACCAGATGGCGGTACGACCTGGCTACTGCCAAGGCTGGTTGGCAATCAGGTGAGCAGGAAATTCTTCTTTGAAAATACGATCTGGGACGCTGAAGAATCGCTACACAAAGGTGCGGTTGATGAAGTGGTTGAGCCGTCAAAGCTGGTCGCAAGAGCAGTTGAGGTAGCCAAATTGTGGAGTTCATGGGGACCTCATACCAAAGAGGCAACTAAGCACCTGTTAGATGTGCAGACTCATCACGATTTTGAGACTCATCTTAAACACGAACGGACGTTGATTGAAGCTGCAGGGACAACTGATGCATTTAGGGAAGGAGTGAGGGCGTTCATTGAAAAGCGCAAACCAAAGTTTGACTAGAAATCAGGCATGTCTGTCTCATTTGCTTCTCCACCCGTCCAATCATAGATTCCAATGCCAGTTTTCTTTCCTAGTCTGTTTTCTGCGACCAATTTTTCAAGTAATGGGTGCGGTGCATAAGCATTATCGGAAAATGAGTTTTGCAAATTCTTCAGAATATCTCTTCTAACATCTAAACCGACTAGGTCAGTGAGTGCTAATGGACCCATAGGATGTTTATAACCAAGAACCATTGCGGTGTCAATATCTTTGGCACTCGCTACGCCGTCTGCTAACATCCTGATCGCTTCATTACCCAGCACAACACCTAGTCTTGAGGTGGCGAATCCCGGAACATCGTTAACTAAAATTGTCGTCTTACCCATGGCTATCCCTGCTGCCTCGGCAAGTTTGACAGTCGCTTCCTCGGTACCCTCATGTCTTACCAGTTCGAGTAGTTTCATAATTGGGACCGGGTTAAAAAAATGCATGCCGATTAATCTTTCAGGATACTTCATACCCTCAGCAATTTGTGCAATCGACAAACTTGATGTGTTAGTTGCAAAGACGGTGTGAATGGGACAATGTTGTTCAATTTCTTGGAAGATCTTCTGTTTTAGTCCAAGCATTTCTGGCACTGCCTCGATCACTAAATCACACTGTTTTACTGCCTCGGGCAGATTTTCCTCTGTTCGAATATTCTGTGACCAAAGTTGTTTTTCTTCAGCGGTAGTTTTCCCTTTTGTAATGCCTTTATCCCAGAACGTTTCGATGTTCCGCATGCCGCGCTCAAGTCCCTCTGGATAGGCGTCATACAGTACAGTTTGCCACCCTGCTTGCGCACAAATTTGAGCAATCCCTGAGCCCATTGTCCCTGCGCCGATCACCGCAACCTTGCTGATACCCATATTACAACCCAACCGGTTGTGCTTCATCATGCTTGCTTGTCAGAGGACTGTCTTTCTGCGCGATTACTACGCCTCCAGTAATTAGAATGAAGGCAAATAACAGGGAAATTCCTAGATTTTCTCGTAGTAACAAATATCCGCCGAGGATGCCAAAGGGTGGCACTAAGTAAACATACAAAGCACTCATTGAAGCGCCAATGCTGACAATGCCGTCGGCAAACCAGACATATGCAATGACAGTTGAGAATAGGGCCAAGAAAATCACCCCAATCCAACCATCAGGGCTTGGCGTTGATAATCCATTAGTGAACGCTTCAAAGGCGGTTATTGGGGTAAGGATGAGCAGCCCAGCTACTGATGACCAAACTGTCAGTTCAAGTGGGTTAAGTGGTTTTACCGCATCTTTAGCGGGTCTGGTCATTGCTTGCTTCATCAAGATGGTGTTACAGGCCCACGATAGTGCTGCACAGGCAATCAACAGATTCCCCACCGCTCTGGACGAAAATGGAATATCAACATTAGGTGAATAGTAGAATAGTATGGCAACTCCGGTAATACCCATAGCCAGACCAATAATCAAATTCAGATGTATTTTTTCATTGAGAAAAATTATTGCCAGAATTGCCGTGAACAATGGGTTGAAGGTAATCATTAATGATGCATCGCCGGCTGCAGTATACTGCATTCCAAACATGAAAAAGGCTTGATAAACTACTGTCGATATGAAGCCAATCACAATCAAGCGTCGCCATTCGCTACGGTTTGGATACATCCACTGCCCGGATAATTTTAGGAATAATAAGAAACTGAATGTTGCAATTACATATCTCAGCCATGATGCCATAAACGGTAGAATGTCATTAGCAACCACTCTTCCAGCAGGCCATCCGAGTCCCCAGATTACGGCAACAGAAAATAATTTGATGTGCACCAATAGGTTGCTCATTCAAAACGCTCCAAACCAAGTTGGAGCATTCTGGATCTAGGAAGCCCTATTTCAGGAAGTCCCGTGGCCGGAGCATACATTTTCAGCCCTTCAATTCTAGACACATATAGGCCGTAACTTGCCATATCGTTTAGATTATATGGTGTATCAAGTCCCATTTCAGTCAGTGTATCGCAGGCTTTTTGGCTGTAGATGGGGTAGAGGTTGGTTGAGAAGTGCATCCATTCGGATATTCTCTGAGTATCGATTCCATCAATAGTCAACAGATGTTGTAGTAGAGAAACATCAGGATAAGATACTGTTCGGATAATCATTTCAATTTCGTTGGCGATTTCTTCTGGGAAGGCAAAAGGTTGTCTCTGAGACCAATCCTCTGCGACCTTAATATGTTGCATTGAGGCTTTGTTTTGAATGGTAAATATCGCTTTTGAATATTCTTCATCATCAACACTGTCGGCGACAAGCCCGGGCAGCACCGTGTAGAACGATTCACATTTATCAACATCTACTCCGTATAGGGAAACAGGAATCATTTGACTCACCTTGTTTATGCTGAAGCGCCAATACCAGACTCAATCTGTCTAGTTGACATCGGCTT
>DUKK01000173.1:4614-5351 GCA_013329355.1 Candidatus Poseidoniaceae archaeon
TGAAAAGTTCTTGCAAATCGATCTCATCTTGGTCAGTCGGTAATTGGTTTTCCAGATATGTGTTCCATTCGGCTTCACTGCCTTCGAACGGAGTCCCATCGACATTGAATTTGCGACCTTTTGCAACACCAATATTTCGGTTGAAGTTCTCATGAGGAACATACAATTGTGCTGCACCTTCAGGTAGATACCCACAAAGTTTTCTAATTTCACCAGCGATTTCTTCGTGGTAATGGCCTCTTGACTCTTCGTTGAGGGTTGCTTTATCGACTTCTATGCCAGCTTCAAGTTTTTTGCGCTCGTCCCAGCGTCCTTTTACTCCCCAAACATATGCCCAGTGGGCGGATGATGAGGCATCTACTCCGAACAAGTCGTGAGCAGTTGATACCCACTTGTTGATGTAACGCTGTAGCATGTCTAGTGGTATTACGCCGGCCTTAATTATTCTGCGCAGTCCGTTGGATCCAGTGCCAAGGTGGAATGATTCCTCTTTGAGCATTGGTCCCATGGAAGCTGCTAGGGGCTTGAATGCTGATGTGGACAGCATGCCTAGTTGGAACTTGCCGTCTCTGTCGACGAACATGGTGTAGCAGAAGAAGTCAAGCCAGTGTGGCATTGGAATATTGAATGCTCCCAATAGTCGGTCGCCATCCTGAGCGTTTCTTTCTAGCAGTTTCTGTGCCTCTCTGCGGCCTTGCTGACCGAAATAGGTCATCAGAAGGTAAGCCATTTGCCAA
>DUKK01000196.1 GCA_013329355.1 Candidatus Poseidoniaceae archaeon
GTTCCCTCATCTGTGTTCCAACTTGTCACCCGTGGCGAGTTCCTAACCTCTTACACGCCATATCAGCCAGAGGTCAGTCAAGGTATGTTGCAAGCCATGTGGGAATTTCAGACCCTGATTTCTGAACTAGTCGGATTACCTATTGCTAATCTATCCCTTTATGATGGTTCAACTGCCGCCGCCGAGGCACTCACCTGCGTAGTCAGAGTTCACAATCGGAAAGCAACACAAAAAGATACGGTGTATGTCTCAGAGTTAGTTCCGCCAGATAGAAAGTCGGTTATGCACAATTACTGTCAGGGAGCTGGAATTACGATTAAATATCTCAAACACAATCCTGACGGAACTTTGGACCTTACCTCTGTAAGTGGCGCAGCAGGCTCTTGTGGAGTTTATGTCGAGCAGCCAAATCCACTGGGCATCTTGGATGGTGGCCTGACGCAAATTAAGGAGATAATCGGCGAACATACCGCACTCATTGTCGGCGTCCAACCAGTCTCTTTGGGTCTTGTCGAGGCGCCCGGTAATTACGGCGCTGATATTGTTGTCGGAGAGGGTCAGCCGTTCGGTAGTCCTCCAACAGGAGGTGGACCAATCTATGGGATATTTGCTTGTAGCAAGCCATATCTTAGACTAATGCCGGGTAGAATTGTCGGCCGCAGTATTGATGTCGATGAGAAAGAAGCATACTGTCTGACCTTGTCAACGCGTGAGCAACACATCAGGCGTCACCGTGCAACCTCAAACATCTGCACCAATGAAACCCTTATCGCGTTGATGGGCGCTATGCACATGTCGTTACTCGGGCCAGAAGGTCTAGAACATTTAGCTACTAGAAACATGTCTGCTTGCATATTAGCAAAGCAAAAGTTATCGGAAATTGAAGGCATTACTCTGCCCCACTTTGCAGGTTCACATTTTAACGAATTTGTTGTTGAGTTACCTAAGAGTGCGGCTAACTGTTTGAATTATTTAGACAGTGTCGGTATTATCGGCGGATTTGACCTCTCGCGCTGGTACCCCACTCAAGGAAACTGGCTCCTTGTTTCGGTAACTGATCAGACCAAGGCTGAGGAAATAGAACTTCTCGCCGCCCATCTTGCAGTCTGGAGTGCTATCAAGGAGGTTGTTGCATGAGCCGCTTGTTTGACTTTGCCGGTAGTGCAGGCATGGGTTATTCGCAACCACAGCCACTGTTGCCAAAAACTAGTATCGCACTCCCTCCGTCTCTCTCTCGACAGAAACTACCTCGATGGCCAAGATTGTCAGAACCAGAGATGGTCAGACACTACACCTGGTTGTCCCGCCGAAACTTTGGTATTGACACTGGATTCTATCCGCTTGGTTCCTGTACTATGAAACACAATCCGCGAGTCAACGAGGTTATTGCACAACTTCCCGGTATTGCAGATATCCACCCGCACCAACCAGAACATCACCTTCAAGGACTGTTGTCTATCTTCCACGAAATGCAACACATGCTTGCAGTTTGCTCAGGTATGGATGCAGTAACCTTGCAACCAGTCGCCGGTGCGCAAGGCGAATTCACCGCCGTAAGATGTGTTCAGGAATATTTTAGGAATCGTGGTGAGACTCAGAGGACCAAGGTTATCGTGCCTGACTCTGCTCATGGCACAAATCCTGCAAGTGCTGCAATGGCTGGATATGATATCATTGAGATACCTAGTCTAGCTAATGGTCGAATAGACTTGGACGCCCTCAAAGCAGTGGTTGATGAGACCGTGGCGCTGATGATGATTACCAATCCCAACACGCTAGGTTTGTTCGAAACCGATGTCCCCGAGGCAGCCGAAATTGTTCACGCTGCAGGCGGTCAAATGTATTACGACGGTGCAAACTTCAACGCAATTTTAGGTCGGACCTCGCCAGGAATGATGGGATTTGATGCGGTTCATTTCAACCTTCACAAGACATTTAGTCAACCACATGGTGGCGGCGGCCCAGGCTCTGGTCCTATCGGTGTCAAATCTCACTTGGCTGAGTTCTTACCTTGCCCAATTGTCAAGAAGCGTCCAGTCCTAAGCGGTGAAGAGCAGTTTGCGGTGGATGATATGTGGTATTCATGGTATGAGCCAAGACACACAATCGGTAAAGTACAGCAATGGCACGGAAACGCCGGTGCGATAATCAGATGCTGGGCTTACTATCGAAGGTATGGATATGGGCTAAAAGATATGTCTGAGCATGCTGTGCTCAATGCTAATTACCTACGCCACGCACTCCACAGAGAAGCTGCAGCAGCCGGTGTATCACACATGTTTGTTGATGGAGCAGATGCGGAAGTAGCAAAACATGAATTCACAATCTCCCTCCAACCAGCAAAAGATGCTGTTGGCATCTCAGCAATGGATGTCGCCAAGGGCTTGCTCGATCAGGGCTACATGGCACCGACAGTATACTTCCCGCTGGTAGTTCCTGAATGTATGATGTTTGAACCAACTGAGACGGAAAGTCGAGACACTCTAGACCAGTTTGCCAAGGATTTTGTCAAAGTATTACAAATCGATGCGGATACGTTGCATGAGGCACCTATCACTACCCCAGTAAGACGAGTTGACGAAGTCTATGCTGCTCGCAATCTTTGCTTAAAGCATCCCTTTGCTGATGAGTAGTGACTATTATGACTAGGGCGCGTGACAAAAGCCCGGTCAAATTCGGATGGGACAAACTCGAGTTAAAACCCAATCCAGGCTCGGTTTTGCTACCTCTATCGTGGGGCATACTACCGCTAGTTCTTACCGTGATAGTCTATTTGACGGATACTGGTGTGCAATTCATCAACTTCCTCGGTGGCGGAGCAGTAATACTGATGCTGGTTGGGGGCATTGGTGCGGTTAGTGTCCGCCAAGGCATCTTTAATTCTCAACGTGTGGGACTAGGATTTTTCTTCAGTTGTTTGTCGTTATTCTCGTGGCTAATGGTAGCCAATAATAACTTTCAAGTTGAGTTGGGAATTTTGTCTTCATTCCTCGCTTTTGTCATGATTTACCGGTCATTAGATTTTATTTTTAAAGATTCCAACCTAATCTATCAGGTTAATTGGGCGCCAAAATCTCGTTTACCAACAGAGTCTATGCGCGGTTGGGAGATCAAGAGTCGGAGATTTTCCCAGAACACGATGGCACTGAAACGGTTTGACAAAGATAGTTTTGCTCAAATTTACGGGACACGGACGGTACAAGGTTTAGCTTTGCGTCTTGATATCTTTGGGATTCCGATGAATGAAAAGTTTGATTTTCGCAAACTTGACATCGATTTGGCCCTATTCATTAGCGAAGATGAATAGTCATCTACAATAACCGACTGTTATGGCAGACTGTCATGGAAGTTACTATACTATTGGGTTCCTCCTCGGACATGCCCGTTGCTGAAAAATGTACTAAGATATTGAAACAGTTTGATGTTACCTACCAACTTCGTGTTGCGAGTGCCCATCGTTCACCAAAATTTGTCGAGCAGATCATCCACGATGCTGAAGCAGATGGCTGCATGATATTCATCGCCATGGCCGGATTAGCTGCAGCTCTGCCTGGTGCGGTTGCGGCTATAACTACCAAACCGGTAATCGGTGTTCCGTGTGGCGGGAGAGTCCCCTTCGATTCATTGTTGTCGATTGTTCAATTGCCACCCGGAGTCCCTGCAGCAACCGTTGGTGTCGACCGAGGTGACAATGCCGGATATCTAGCTGTTCAAATGTTGGCATTACAGAGTGAAAAGCATGCTGCTGCCCTAAAACAGAACAAACTAGACCAAATTGAGAGAGTTAAGTCCCAAGACCGCGAGGTTAACGGGGGCGCTTGAGATGTTTGACGTCGATGATTTCGTTCAGGAATCCATCGAGTCATTACAAAATACAATTGATAATGTAGCAATAATCGCCTGCTCCGGTGGCGTTGACTCAACAGTAGCCGCAGTAATTGCTAACAAAGCAGTTGGTGACTTGCTACATTGTGTGTATGTTGATACCGGTTTTATGCGCAAGGGTGAGACCGAACAGATTGAAGCGCTATTAGCCGATCAGGGTATTAAGAATCTCGTTACTGTAAAAGCTGCGGACCGTTACTTTGAGGCCTTGAAAGGTATTACTGAGCCAGAACAAAAGCGCAAAGTAATCGGTGAGTTATTCATTAGGATTTTTGAAGAGGAGCAAAATAAATGCGGTGCAAAATATCTGGTACAGGGGACTATTGCACCGGATTGGATCGAGTCTGGAGGGGGCGTTCGAGATACCATCAAATCACATCACAATGTCGGCGGTCTGCCAGACGATATGACTCTAGAAGTCGTCGAACCACTACGAGAATTGTATAAGGATGAGGTTAGGCAATTAGCTAGACATCTATCAATTAATGTTGCAGAGCGACAACCATTCCCAGGTCCTGGTTTAGCAGTACGTACTTTGGGCGAGTTAACACCAGAACGTGTTGAAGTCGTTAGAGAATCATGCGCAATTGTTGAAGAAGAGCTAGAGAAGGCTGCAGAAGAAGGGCTGATGGAGTTGCCATGGCAATACTTTGCTGCGCTATTGCCGGTAAGAAGCGTAGGCGTTCACGGTGATGTCAGAGCTTACGGCGAAACTGTGGTGGTAAGGGCCGTAAGGTCAATGGATGGTATGTCAGCAAGATACTCTGAGATTCCCAATTCAGTACTTCAGAAGATAAGTACTAGAATTACCAATACTGTCAAAGGGGCAGTCAATCGTGTTGTCTACGACATTACGCATAAACCGCCGGGCACAATCGAGTGGGAATGATGCCAATTTTGAGAACAAAATAAGCAACATATCAAAAAGGGAATTCTTCCACTTTGAAACATGGCCAATAAGCGGAAGAGTGTGTTAATTTTATCCATCCTGTTGTTTTCTCTGGTATCCAGTGCTCAAGCTAGCGAGGAATCAAACACAGTGGCCCAATTTGGCACTGGTTTCGATGAAATCATAATTGCAGATTCAACTGATGGTTTGTTTGACCCACGAGATTTAGAATTTCATCCGGGCAGGGTAAATGAATTGTGGATTGCCAATCGTGGTGACGACAGTATCACTATAGTTCATGATACAGGACTTGACACACAAACATCTGAAAATCGTCAAGACTCTAATCACAATCACTTCCTTGAGGAGGTCAGTGCTATTGCTTTTGGCGCTTATCATCCCGAATTTGACTGGCAATGGGGCTCAGCTCAAGAAACCCAGAACACCTACTGTGGCCTAGGGTCACCAAATCAATTCATGGGTCCAACCTTGTGGCCCTCATCTCTCGACCATTACGCAGTTGAGAACCAAAACAACGGCAATGGATTACTCGGTAGCCACATCGATATGAACCACGAAT
>DUKK01000045.1 GCA_013329355.1 Candidatus Poseidoniaceae archaeon
CTCACGAAACTCAGTCTAAGACTGCCGGAAATTTATCGGAGTATGAAAAGAAGAGCCCAAACAATTTCGTCAAAGGATGCTGGGATATTTATCACTCGATTAGGTGTTGGTCCAGGCGATGTGGTTGTAGAAGCGGGTTTGGGGAGTGGTGGGCTATCCTTACACCTTGCTCGTGTATTGGGTAACTCAGGAACGCTGATTACCGTCGAAAGTAGAGATGAGCATGCTGAGGTCGGTCTTGAAAATCTTGCCAGAGCAAGAGATTGCCTTCCAGAATTTCCTAACCATCACCACTTATCAGGAGATATTGAGTTATTAAGCGAGAAAATCGCGGAATTATCTGGACAAATCGATGCAATAATCCTTGATTTACCTGATCACAAGTCGGCGATAGATGCTGTCAACAAGCTACTTTCAGATGGTAGCAGAATTGCTTGCTACTGTCCGGTAACCAGTCAAATAGAACGCGCTTGGGAAGCATGTGAGGCTAATGGACTAACAGTCGAATGGGCTGGGGAGATGATGGAAAGACAATGGGGGCGAGCCTCAAAGGGTGGCATCCGCCCGGTGAATGGGCCTTTTGGTCATACAGCATTCTTATTGATTGCTCACAAGCGATAATCAGAACTTTTGGTTTTCTACCACTCTAATCTTTTTGTCACACTGCGGGCAAGTGAACTTAAACGGTGGCTCACTACCCCTCGGGACGCCAAGTTTTGCTTCACAGAATGGGCACAGTACTTTGTTGTCCGGTGTCATTCGGCATTCATTGGATTTCAATTTATGAGCCTGAACAGTCTTTTCTTCCTTCTTTTTGGGCTTCTTATCTGGTTTATCTGCGGAGTTGTCACCACCTGCTTCTTCGAGAGTTGCAGCCACAGATGACAGCGTCCTGCGTTTACGCAGAGTGTTCATTAGGATTAGTAGAAACACTGTTAAGGCCCACCCTCCAAACATAATCGAGATAGTCTGTTGCGCATCCAATTTAATGCCAAGCGGCAACTCAACACCGTTTGGCGGAAGTTCTGGCCCGTCTACAGTTATGGCTAATTGATTGGCTGATTTTTGTTGGTAGGTTACCCCATCGATTTCAATAGATGCAGAAATATCCAGTAGAGCAGACTCAGATTCAGAGATTCTTGATGTAATGAGTAACTTAAATTCTGTCGATTGGCCGTTGTTAAGTGTGAATTCTTTGGATTCCGTTTCAGAACCAGAAGGTGTGACGGTAAAATCAAATAGCGACTCATCGATACCAAGAATTGTTATGCTGCCTAATATTGGAGCATTGGCTAGATTTCTAACTGTAATTGTTGTCGATCAGCCTCCTGAAGAAGCCATGGATAATGTTTCATCAGCAAATGAAATTTCTGCAATACCATCGCTGTCCCAATTAGGTTCAACAGTATAGAATTCTACTACCTCCAACACATAATCGCTTCTTGCATTACTAGTAACTCTAAATGTAAAGGATGATAGCCCGGCGTCTTCATCTGAATCGACAACACAGTTCCAAGAGTACGCCTGTGATGAGGTTCCCGCCGACAGAGAAAATATTTCTGATAAATCGCAGTCCTCACCAATAGTTGTCAGGGTAAACTGGTCCTCACCTGTTCCAGTGTTGGTTACTACTACATCACCGGTTATTGTTTCACCCGGCTTAGCACTATCATCTGCTGATAATACCGTGATTTGGGCACTAGCCTGAATTGGCAAAATCTTGAAGGCAATTCCAGAAGAAACTGTATCGTCATTCGATGAGGTTACTACGATATTGACATCACAACCTGTTGAAGGAGCACCCGCTGCACGTTCTCGGATAGTGATGGTAACAGCCTGTGTCGATGACGGTTCAAGATTTACCGAAGTAGTTGACAACGCGGTATCGAACCAAATTGTCGCATTGTTGTTGCCCTCCGCAAAATCTAATGACACAAAGAATGTATCCGAAGCAGAGCCTAAGTTGGTCACTTCAAAGGTGTAGGTTACTTCAGAGATAGGCCCGGCAGCAATATTGTTGTTTATTGAATTGACCGTCAAGCCCACACTGTCCGCAACTTGTAATTCTAGGTTCAATGACTGTGAGAAATCAGCCGATGAGTACGAAACTGTTATTCCGTATGCGCCAGATTGAGCAGTTGAAATCATACTTACACTCATCGCTACACTCAATGTTGTGCCGGCATCTAGGTCAACTTCAACATCGGAAAATGTAACCTCTGCTCCTGTTGGTAGGCCAGATACTGAGGCACTCAATTCTAAGTCCATGGTCCCCATATTGCTCAAATCCAATGCAACATCAACAGATTCACCAGGCTTAGTTGAGATTCTACCATCCAATGGCCCATTTAGGCTAAATTCTGCAACGGGTTGAACATCAAAACTAGCGGTTATTGTGCTTGATAGAGATGCGTAGTTGACAATGAATATCTGGTCGTAAAGTCCGACTACACCATCCGCCACATCCGTAGTTAGCGTCCATGCCCCCACAGCACCTGATGATACATTGACACTAGTTGCACCAACTATCGAGCTTTGCAGCGGAGATCCGTCTGCAACGTCCAAGTAAAATTCAACCGTTTCGCTACCGTTATTGTAAATTCTTATTTCGTATTGCTCGGCGTTTTGAGGGGTTAATGCAACAGGTCCTGTATTAGGAATATACAGCTCGAATTCCACAAGCTCATCAACATCTAGGGTAAAAGAGAACGGGTCTGGTTCGTAAGTGTAATCCCCATACATCCCTTCTCCAGTCAATGATATTACACATCCATCAGCTTGTGTGGCGGTTGCATCTACCTCTACAGTCAAACCGATACCTGCTACATCACCCGGTGATAAACCTTCGATTTGCGCGTCGATTAATTGGACAACACACGGACCGGAATCCACTGATAACGCCCAGTTCAAATCTAATTCAGCATTGCCAGTATTGGTGACTTGAACAGATGTGGTTGTTATTTGCCCAGGGATAAAATCAGCTGATTGGTCAAGGAACGAGAAACTAAGGTCGTTCTCAGGAACCACTTCGATGACGAAGGTGTAGCTGTTAGAACTATTGCCATTAGCGGAAGCAGAAAATAGATTGAAGCCATAAAAGCCCGGAGTAGCATCGCTTGGGACTGTTACTTGAATGGAAGTCTGCTGGGTAGTTGCTGCCGGTATATTGCTTAGTTCTTGGTCAGCAAATACCAAATTCCATCCCGGGGGTATATTTCTTGCCTGATTTTGCAGGGAAGGGCCGGAAGATTGTTCCCAAGGATATGAGATATTACTGGTCTGATTGAATACTGTATCATCCGCTGCCTGCTGAAGGGCCAATTTATCAGCGGCTGGCAAGGCGATAGAATCATTAGTCTCAACCGTGAAATTCCCAGTCATCGAGGCATAGATGATACAAGCAGCAAGGTATGAACCAGATAGTGACGGGTTGATGCCATTATTGTCATATAAATCATAGAAACTGGTTCCGGGTAGTTCAGGAATGGCACCAGAATCTAACACGCTTTGGTAGACATTAGCAAATCCAAGGCCAACAGGAGCAATCCATACGTTGCGTGTTGGTGTAGTCATATTGTTATGATAATCAACATACCCTTGACGCAGGCGTTCTTGCATTGTTGGATAATCAGGGTAGATGAACGCATTAGTTACATCACCACTGCGGTATCCCCAAGTCATCATCAGCATGATTTCTGAACCCTCAGATTCTACTGCGTTTGCGATATGGATTCCGCTAGTATTACTAGCAATCCACTCTTCATCTGTTCGGTTATAGCCTGGTATTTGACTTTGGTCCTGTAAAATTACATAATCCCAATCGTGCCCAGAATCTCTAAGCGATGTATTCCAAACATCACCGCTAGTGTTAATGTTATTCCAGTGATTCTCGAACGATAGTGACCCGGCTGTGTTTGCGATGGTTGAGTTATGTTCACCTACAGAGTTGAACATGTCAGCGAGTATCGTTTCCAAGTTATTTGTGTGGATGAAACTATCACCGTATATCAGAACATTCTCAGGGACATCAACTGCTGACGAAGTAGTATTATTTTGCGAGCCGGTGTTGTTTGAGTGATTGGCCCAAAAACCGCTGAGGTCTGGCTCTGCATCAACCGCCAATAGTATTGTATCGGGAGCATTACCATCGTTGTTAACATCAACTGAAAAACTAGTGGTAGTACCTGCAAGCATCTGCTGCAGTGGACCGTTAACACTGTTGAATGCTAAAGATGAGGCGTATGAAGGCTCAACGGTTAGAGTGGAGGTTATGGTATTGTAGAATTGGTCGCCATATTCGCTTACATTAATGACAAAGCTACCACTATCTGCTGGCATTGCATCGATTCCTAGCACTACAGCTATGTCGATGGTTGTAGATTGGGTCGGAATCACATCGCCGGTGGTTTCACTGGCGAGAGTTACTGTCCAAGCATTGCTTAAATGGACGGTTTCTACGCTGATATTGTAACTCGTGGTATAATCCCCGGCATTCTCTATTGTCAGAGTAATATTTGTTGAGTCACCACCTTGTATTGCGATGTGAGGGTTGTCTAGAGTAAGTAATACGGGGTTACTTGCTGATGCACTGCCAATCATAGGGGTAGTGCTGGCAAGTAGCATCAACGCTACAAATAATATTGCTTTGGATGCGCTACGCGACATAAGACCAAGCCAACCCAGCAAGACTCCCCTCTTGAGTGAATCGGAGATTTGGACGATAATTCAGCCATCATTGGCTACTTTTCAGTGCTAAAATACGCTTCTCGTCAATCACTTCCCACGGGAAGTCTCCATCCCCGCTTGGCATACGACCGAAATGGCCGCCAGCAGCTGTCACGGAGTATATTGGAGCTTGGAGATTCAAGTCTTTGGCGATTGCACCTGGCCTGAAGTCAAATACTTCTTTCACCTTGCTTGCCACAGTAATTTCATCCTGCTGCGATGTTCCGAAGGTTTCAACCCTGACGCTCACTGGCTCAGCAACACCAATAACGTATGCCAGCTGTATTTCGCATCTTGACGCCAAACCTGCTGCCACGACATGCTTTGCCGCCCAGCGGGCTGCATAGGCAGCGGAGCGATCTACTTTTGAGGGATCTTTCCCCGAAAAAGCGCCGCCACCATGTCGGCCCATGCCACCATATGTATCGACAATAATTTTTCTTCCAGTCAGACCTGCATCGGCATAAGGACCACCCGGGTCAGCAAATCTTCCGGTGCCGTTAACAACTAATTTGTATCCTGTTGACAACAATTCTGCCGGAATTGAGTGTTCGACTACTTGTTGTCTTATTTGTTGCTCTATGAAGGAAAGTTCTCGTTCCTCTGAACCATCAAATTTATTTTTCAGCGCATTGTCATGCTGAATGGCGATAACGACTGTGTGAACTTTCTGGATGTTTCCGGTTGTGTCATACTGAACAGTTACTTGTGATTTACCGTCAGGGCGAGCCCAGGGCAAAATCCCCTCTTCACGCACTGCTGTGAGTCGTCTTGACAAGCGTTGTGAGAGCGCTGCGGCAAGTGGGAAATAACGTCCTTTGAGTTCTTCATATGATTCCGTTTCCTCGCATGCATAGCCAAACATCATACCTTGATCACCAGCACCTTGGTTTAGACCATCTTTGTTGACACCCTGAGCAATATTTGCTGACTGAGTTGTAATATGAACTTGAACTTCACAAAACTCTGGATCGGTAGCATCCATTCCGATAGCATGAGAGGTGTAGCCAATCTTAGCTGCTGCCTGACGGGCAACTGCTTCGTAGTCTGGTATACGACCATCGAGCGAAACCTCACCAGCAAGAACAATCAGACCTCTGTCTGCTTTACCTTTGACACAAGTCTCTACCGCAACCCGTGCATTATTATCAACTGCCAAACAGGCATCGACAATGGCATCTGAGATTGCGTCGCAGAGTTTGTCAGGGTGTCCACTAGTCACCGATTCTGAGGAAAACAACACATTGGTCATAACGGGTTGCGGCGACAACCACTTTATGAATGAATCGTAAAATTTAGTTTTCACTTATTCTTAATAGTCATAAAAATAGTTTGTATTCTCTTTTGATAATTATCTCCGATTAGCGAACCTTTGATGACCTATGCCCAATGCCCTAGACTCATGAGCAATTATGTCCCAACCCATTACCGCACCCATACTCTCGGTGAAATTCAGAGTAAAGGTGCAGATTTGCTTGATACAGTTGTCACAGTTGCTGGATTTATGGAGGCCAATCGGGGCAAAGGAGCAATTTGTTTTGTCGATTTGCGAGACGGTACAGGAAAGACGCAAATTTTCCTCAAGGCAGACAATGTAGGCGGAGATGCACTTGATATGGTGCAAAGGATGACTCGAGAATCAACCTTACAGTTCACTGGAAAAGTTAGCGAAAAGCGTCCGCCAAAAATCAAGGATGGAGAGACTCCACCACCGCCTGCATATGAAGTAATAGCAGATTCTGTTGTCGTTATTGCAAAAGCTGAAGCTCCATTACCTCTTGGTGTTATCGATACCGTCCATGTTGAACTAGATACAAGACTTGACAACAGATTCCTCGACCTGAGGAGAGCACACATTGCGGCAATGTTTAGATTGCGAGGCAAAGTGCTGCAATACGGTAGGGAAGCACTCATAAATGAAGGATTCTTTGAAACTCATACACCAAAGATAGTTGCTACTGCAACAGAAGGTGGTACTGACTTATTCCCAATGCAGTATTTTGATACTCCTGCATTCCTTAACCAATCACCACAGTTATTCAAGCAACTTTGTATGTCTGGCGGCCTTGAGCGCGTATTCGAAATTGGACCTGCCTTTAGAGCTGAGAAGCATGACACTTACCGACACCTTAACGAATTCATCTCATTCGATATCGAATGTTCATGGTCAACAGATGACGACGTGATGGGAGTTCTTGAACGAATGATACATCACATGTGGCAGTCTATTGCCGAAGATGAAGAATCACAGTCATACATTGCTATGATAAACGATTACCGCACGAGCAAGGGTGAAGAACCGATCCAGGTAATCGTCCCGGAACTACCGTTCCCGAGAGTTTCATATTGCGATGCAATTAGAATCATTCAAGAAAAGGGTGGTAACATCAATTGGGGTGATGATATCGACGCTGAAAACTCTGACCTGCTGGCGGAGGACCTGCCGCAATTTTACTTCTTACCACGTTGGCCAATGGCCCTCAAGCCATTTTACATACATCATGTTGCTGGCGAAGATGGATCAACCGGTGCGCAATTGAGTCGCGGATTTGATCTCAACTTTGGTCGTGATGAGTTAACTTCAGGTGGGCAGCGAGAGCATCGAATGGATGTGTTGATTGACAACCTGAAGAAAATGGATCTAGATCCTGAAGAATTCGAGTTTTATGTTGCTGGTTTCAGGCATGGGGTTCCGCCACACGCAGGTTGGGGCTTGGGTGTGGAACGAATACTAATGAAATTGACCGGAGCAAAGAACGTCAGAGAAACTGTGCTGTTCCCGCGCGACAGGAAGCGAGTCAGCCCTTAGCCATCAACTGTGTTTAACCCACTGTTCACCATCCCAGTAGTAGAATGCCCCATCACTCATTTTGCGCCAAATGTATCCAGCCTCGTCAGTCCACTGATTCAAAATCTGTAATTGGTTGTGGACCGGAACTGGCTGAGCGATTGAAGGTGTTGTTTGACTGGTTTGTGAATAGTCCTTGCTGGTAGTTTCTTTAGCGCTATTACTAGATTTACTGCGCAGGAACAGGGTAATTACTGCCGCAATTACAGCTATTGCAATAACCCCGATTATGATGCTGTTG